>JADHLJ010000101.1 GCA_016780745.1 Alphaproteobacteria bacterium
ACCAGGAAGGTCGAAGCGAGCTCGTTCATCGGCTCGCCCTGATCATCCTTGATGCCGAGAATCTGGGTAATGCCCTGCAGGATGGCCTGCTCCATCTCCTCCGGGCTTGGCGCGGTGACAGAGCCGTTCTCTCCATACCCGCGCGCCTCAAGCGTGTCGGCATGGAAACCAAGCTTATGATCGATGGGCCCGCCGGAAACTGCCGTCGTGAACCGGACCGTGGTCTACTGCGGATTGTCGCCAAGGCCTATCGGTATCGCGAGATGCTGCTGGCGGCTCATGGTAAGCCTATCATCGCGTTGGCGGCGGAGGCCGGGGTGAGCGGCTCTTACTTCAGCCGACTCGTCAAGCTGAGCTTTCTGAGCCCCGAGATCATCCAGGCAATTATACGCGGTCGGCAACCCCAGGAGTTGAATGCCAAGTACCTCGCTCGTCTAGCGGGGCCGCCAACCTCCTGGTCAGACCAGAAGGTGCTGCTCGGTATCACCTGAAACTAGGGATTATCAACGGATCGATGTGCGCCCTTCGCCTCAAATGCGGGAGGCGTACTGCTTTGAGCGACGACCCGGCGAAAGTTAACGTACCACCGAAAGTCATGTAAGAGACTTTGGGCGCGAGGGGAGCCTATTTGCGGTACCTCGCGGGTCTCCGGGTCCCATGCGTTTCGACCGGTCTCGCACAAGCCCCTAAAATGTCGGGGGAAGTTCGAATCCCATTCGAATCATGTGAATAGTGAGTAATATCAATGGGTTAGTTGGCGGTGGGGGTGGGATTCGAACCCACGGTACGCTCACGCGCACAACGGTTTTCGAGACCGCCCCGTTCGACCACTCCGGCACCCCACCGCGGGCGGTATTCGTTCGGGAATGGAGCGGGGTTGTACAGGCTCGCCCGCGCCTCGCCAACCCCTTTCTTGCGTGACGCGACGCGCTTTCTGGCGCGCCGGTGGCGAGAACCTGTAAAAGGCGCCATTCGCGGGGGATTATCGGTTGACACTAGCGGCGCCGGCGCTATAGTCCGCCGCTCCGATGCGGGCCCCTCTTGGGTCGGCGCGCTCCCTCATTCTATCGGGATGTCCGATGTACGCAGTCCTGAAAACCGGTGGCAAGCAATATAAGGTCGCCGAGAACGATGTCATCATCGTCGAGAAGCTCGTCGCCGAGGCGGGGACCAAGATCGATCTTGATGAAGTATTGATGATTGGTGACGGCGAGACCGCCAAGGTCGGCACCCCGACCGTGGACGGCGCCAAGGTCACCGCCGAGGTGCTAGAGCAAAAGCGCGGCAAGAAGGTCATCGTCTTCAAGAAGAAGCGCCGGCAGAACTATCGCCGCACCCGGGGCCATCGTCAGGAACTGACGGTCCTGCGGATTACCGATATTCTCGCCGACGGCAAGAAGAAGGCGAGCAAGGCCAAGGCCAAGGCCAAAACCGAGGAAGCGCCGGTCGAGGCGGCCGCTCCCGAGGTGGCGCCCGAGGCCACCGAGAACAAGGAGTAACATCTCATGGCTCATAAGAAAGCTGGTGGTAGCTCACGCAACGGTCGCGATTCCGCCGGACGGCGGCTCGGCGTCAAGAAGTATGGCGGCGAGGCGGTAATCCCGGGCAACATCATCGTGCGCCAGCGGGGAACTAAGTTCCATCCCGGCGCCAATGTCGGGATGGGCAAGGATCACACGATCTTCGCGAAGATCATCGGCAAGGTCGCCTTCAAGCACAAGGCGAATGGTCGGACCTTTATCGACGTCGAACCCGCGGCGGTTCCGGCGGAGTAACGCCGCCCCCATACGCGGGAGCGGCTTGAAGAAGGGAATAGCTCGGCTGTTCCCTTTTTTCTTGAGCGCTGGTCGAGCCCTTGCGGGCCGGGCCGGCACAACCGGAGCGGGGCCATGAAGTTTCTCGATCAGGCCAAGGTCCATATCAAGAGCGGCGACGGCGGCGGCGGCTGTGTCAGCTTCCGGCGCGAGGCTTTCATTGAGTTCGGCGGCCCCGATGGCGGCGACGGCGGACGCGGCGGTGATGTGATCGCGATCTGCGTCGACGGCCTCAACACCCTGATCGACTACCGCTATCAGCAGCATTTCAAGGCCCAGGCGGGAAGGCCCGGTGCCGGACGCCAAAAGACCGGCGCATCCGGCGAGACCATCGTCCTGCGTTTGCCCGTCGGCACTCAGATCCTGGAGGATGACCAGGAGACCCTGATCGCCGATTTCACCGAGATCGGCCAGGAAGTGGTGATCGCCAGGGGCGGCGACGGCGGCTTCGGCAATGCCCGCTACAAAAGCTCGACCAACCGGGCGCCGCGCAAAATCTTGCCGGGTTGGCCGGGGGTCGAGAAGTCGATCTGGCTACGCTTGAAGCTGATCGCCGATGCCGGACTGGTCGGGCTGCCCAATGCCGGCAAGTCGACCCTGTTGTCGACGGTCACCCGGGCGCGTCCGAAAATCGCCGACTATCCCTTCACCACCCTGCATCCGGGCCTCGGCGTGGTCGGCTTCGCGGATCAGGAATTCGTGCTCGCCGATATCCCGGGCCTAATCGAGGGTGCCCATGAGGGCGCCGGGCTGGGTGATCGCTTTTTGGGCCATGTGGAACGCTGCGGCGTGCTGTTGCATCTGGTCGACGGCACCCAGGACGATCCGGTCGAGGCTTATCGGACGATCCGCGCCGAGCTTGAGGCCTATGGCGGCGGGCTAGCCGACAAGCCCGAGATCGTCGCGGTCACCAAGTCGGACGCCATGGACGACGGCACCGCCGAGATCGTCACCAGCTTTCTGGAAGAGGAGATCGGCGCGCCCGTGCAGCTCATCTCGTCGGTTGCCCGGGACGGGCTCGACCCGCTCTTGCGCATGTTGCTTGATCAGGTGCGAGCGTCCCGCGCCCAGGAGGCTCGCGAGCAACAGGCGCGCGATCATGGAGAGGTCGCATGGTCGCCGCTCTGAACCCAGTCGCAAGCCAAGCCGAGGGTCCCTCCCCCCTGGAAGATGCTCGCCGGATCGTCGTCAAGATCGGCTCGGCGCTTCTGGTCGACCAGGAGAGCGGCCAGATCCGCCACGACTGGCTGCGTGCCCTGGCCGACGACGTCGCCGATTTGCGCGCGCGCGGCAAGGAAGTGCTGATCGTCTCCTCCGGGGCGATTGCCGTTGGACGCCGACATCTAGGCCTCACGAGCCTAGCGCTTAAGCTGGAGGAAAAGCAGGCCGCCGCCGCGACCGGACAGATCCGCCTCGCCCATGCCTATGAGGAGGCGTTGGCCCGCCACGGCATCACGGTGGCCCAGGTCCTGCTGTCACCAGAGGATACCGAGCGGCGACGGCGGCACCTGAATGCCCGCGCCACGATGACGACCCTGCTATCGCTCGGCGCGGTGCCGGTGATCAACGAGAACGACACGGTGGCGACGGCGGAAATCCGCTTTGGCGACAATGACCGCCTCGGCGCCCGGGTCGCCCAGATGGTCAGCGCCGATACTCTGGTATTGCTGTCGGATGTCGACGGCCTTTATGACGCTGACCCCAGGAGCAATCCGAACGCGCGTCACATCGCCTCGGTTGAGCGGATCACGCCGGAGATCGAGGCCATGGCGGGCGCCGCCGGGACCGATCATGCGTCTGGCGGCATGATCACCAAGATCGCGGCGGCCCGAATCGCAACCAGCGCTGGATGCCGCATGGTAATCATCGCGGGCGAGCCGCTGAACCCGCTGGCGGTGCTGGAGGGCGGCGCGCGCTGCACCTGGTTTCAAGCCTCGGACACGCCCAGGGCGGCCCGCAAGAACTGGATTGCCAGCGCCATCAGCGCCGCCGGCGCGGTGCATCTCGACGCCGGCGCCGAACGCGCCTTGGCCAGGGGGCGCAGCCTGCTGCCCGCAGGGGTCACCGAGGTTCATGGCGGCTTCGAGCGTGGTGATCTGATCACCGTGCACGGGGTCGACGGACGCGAGATTGCCCGGGGGTTGGCCGCCTATGGCGCCGCCGACGCGGCCCGGATCAAGGGCCACAAATCCCGTGAAATAGAGGCAATCCTGGGCTACCGTGGCCGCGATGAGCTAATCCATCGCGACGATCTGGTCCTCACCGGATAAGGAGATTGACATGTCGATCGCGGAACTGACGCCCAGCGATGATGATCTGGAAGCGGTAATGCATGGCCTCGGCGCCGAGGCGCGCGCGGCGTTTCGCGCGCTCACCCAAGCCACGACGGCGCAAAAGGACCAAGCACTGCGCGCCGCCGCCGCCGCGATCCGCGCCAATACCGAAACCATCCTCGCGGCCAACGCCCAGGACATCGCCCATGGCGAGACCAAGGGGCTTCGCGCCTCGCTGATCGACCGGTTGATGCTGGACGAGGATCGCCTGGACGGCATCGCTGGCGGGCTGGAGGCGATCGCCGACCTGCCCGATCCGGTGGGCATGGTCATGGATAGCTGGACCCGCCCGAACGGGCTCGAGATCAGCCGCGTGCGGGTGCCGCTTGGGGTGATCGGGATCATCTATGAATCCCGCCCGAACGTCACCGCCGACGCCGGCGGGATCTGTCTTAAATCTGGTAACGCGGCGATCCTGCGCGGCGGCTCGGAATCAATCCACTCCTCGACCGCCATCGTCGAGTGCATGCACCAGGGCCTTCGCGAGGCCGGCCTGCCCGAAGCCGCGGTGCAACTTGTGCCGACCCGTGACCGAGCCGCCGTCGGCCATCTGCTGACCATGGTCGAGACCGTTGACATCATTGTCCCCCGCGGCGGCAAATCGCTGATCGAACGGGTTCAGAACGAGAGCCGGATCCCGGTGATCGCCCATCTCGAGGGCCTGTGCCACGTCTATGTCGACGCCGCCGCCGACCCGGATATGGCGCGGGAAATCACCCTAAACGCCAAGATGCGCCGGACCAGCGTGTGCGGCGCGGCCGAGACCCTGCTGGTCGACCGGACCGCCGCCGAGCGTCTGCTGCCGCCGATCGCCAAAGCTTTGATGGAGGCCGGCTGCGAACTACGCGGCGACGCGGGGTCGCGAGCCCTGGTTGGTGGCATGGAGACCGCCCAGGAAGCCGATTGGACGGCGGAGTATCTCGACGCGATCCTGGCGGTGCGGCTGGTCGATGGCGTCGCCGGCGCGATCGAGCACATCAACACTTTCGGCTCCAGCCATACCGACAGCATCGTCACCTCGGACGACACGACCGCCGAGCGGTTCCTGGCCGAGGTCGACAGCGCCATCGTGCTGCACAATGCTTCGACCCAATACGCCGATGGCGGTGAGTTCGGCATGGGCGCGGAGATCGGCATCTCGACCGGTCGCCTGCATGCCAGGGGGCCGGTCGGTACCGAACAGCTCACCAGTTTCAAGTATGTCGTGCGCGGCACCGGACAGGTCCGCCCGTGATCACGCGTCGTCACGCATGCCCGTAAGCCGCCGCGCCGCCGCGCCGCGCCCACCCTCGACACTTGGTCTCGGCAATTGCCGCGGGCTTCGCGTCGGGCTAATGGGAGGCTCGTTCAATCCAGCGCATGAAGGCCATCTGATGATTGCCGAGCTGGCGCTGAAGCGTCTCGGGCTGCACCGGGTCTGGTGGCTGGTCTCGCCGCAAAATCCGCTTAAATCCGCGGACGAGATGGCCCCGATGAAAACCCGCGTCGCCCAGGCCAAGGCCATTGCCACGGATCCGAGGATCGAGGTGACCACCCTGGAGGCGGATCTCGGCACGCGCTACACCGCCGACACGATCAGGGTCTTGCGAAAACGCTTTCCCGGAACCCGGTTCGTCTGGGTGATGGGAGCCGATAATCTCGCGCAGATGCCGGCCTGGCGAGATTGGTCATATATTCTTAACACCGTTGGCGTTGCCGTTTTCGACCGGCCCACGTATTCTCTTAAGGCACTGTCAGGCCGAACAGCGCGCCGTTTCGCCCGGTTTCGCCTGCCGGAACGCAAGGCGGGCCTGCTGGCCAGACACCGGCCACCGGCCTGGGTGTTTCATCACACCCTGTTGAACCCGGTCTCGGCGACGCAAATTCGCCAGCGGGCGCGAAACAAGTCATGATGGCCCACTCGGAAACCGCGTCGGCCCCGTCCGCCGCGACAACAAAGAAGGAGACGACCATACCGACAAAACCCAAGTCCCTGGACCGGGACGCATTGCTCGATCTGGTGACCGGATCACTGGACGACGACAAGGCCGAGGATATCGTGGCCATAGATCTGGCCGGCAAATCCTCGATCGGCGACCATATGGTAATCGCGAGCGGCCGTTCGACGCGGCAGGTCTCGGCCATGGCCGATCATCTCATTGGAAAACTGAAGCAATCGGGCGCCCCCAGGGTGAATGTCGAGGGATTGAACACCGGCGATTGGGTACTCATCGATGCCGGCGACATCATCGTGCATCTGTTCCGGCCCGAGGTTCGGGATTTTTATGCCCTGGAGAAAATGTGGGGTGTCGAGGTCGGGGCCGAGACGGTACCGGTGGGCGCCGAGCCACCGCGCGCCGCCAACGCCTGAGCCCACAATCCGCGTCGTGCAGAGACCATGAAAGTCACCGTCGCGGCGGTGGGCCGCGACCGAGGCGGCGTTCACCGCGATCTGTTCGACCAATATGTGGGCCGGCTGCGTGGGCCTGTGACTCTGCGCGAGGTCGAGGCCCGCGGCAAACTGGCCGGCGCGAAACTAAAGCGTGAGGAAGCCAAACTGCTGCTCGCGGCGGTGCCGGACGGCGCCGCCGTCATTGCCCTGGACGAAACCGGCAAAACCCTGTCCAGCCGTGAACTATCCGGCTGGATCTCGAAAACCATGGACGACGGCATCGCCGAACTCGCCCTGATCATCGGCGGCGCGGACGGCCTCGATGCAAGCGTTCTCGCGCGCGCCCAACTGACACTGTCACTGGGGCGGGTCACCTGGCCACACCTGCTGGTGCGTGGCCTGTTGGCCGAGCAACTCTACCGCGCGCAACAGATCATCGCCGGCCATCCCTATCACCGGGACTGAAGGTCCAAAGGTCAGTTCCACCAAGGCTTCGAATCCGCTATAAACGAGCCCATGAAACCCGTCATGCTTTGTATCATGGACGGCTGGGGCGAGCGCGCCGAGGCCGACCATAACGCCGTCGCGCTGGCCAACACACCGGTCTATGACCGCCTGCGCCGAGATTATCCCACTGGTGTCATGAGCGCCTCCGGCGACGATGTCGGCTTACCGGACGGCCAGATGGGCAATTCCGAGGTCGGGCACATGAATCTCGGCGCCGGCCGGGTGGTGATGCAGGACCTGCCCCGGATCGACACCGCCGCCCGCGACGGCTCCCTGGCCAAGAACCCCGAGCTTCTGCGCTTCATCGAAGCGGTCAAGGCCGCCGGCGGACGGTGCCATTTGATGGGCCTGATGTCCGATGGCGGGGTGCATAGCCACCAGGATCACATCGCCGCGCTCAGCCATATTCTCGCGGGCGCCGGGCTCGATGTCCTGATCCACGCGATTCTCGATGGCCGCGACACCCCTCCGAAAAGCGCCCTCAATCTGGTGGCCCGCTTCGAGGCGACGCGGCACCCGAACGCTCGGATTGCCACCGTGATCGGCCGGTTCTTCGCCATGGACCGCGACAACCGGTGGGAGCGGGTCGAGAGCGCTTATCGTGCCTTCGCGCTCGCCGAGGGGCATATGGTTGACAGCGCCCAAGACGCGATCGAGGGTGCCTACGGACGCGGCGAGACGGATGAGTTCGCCGAGGCCGCAATCGTCGGCGACTATGACGGCATGCGCGACGGCGACGGGCTGCTCTTCGCTAATTTCCGCGCCGACCGAGCCCGCGAGATCCTCGCCACCCTGGTGGAGCCGGATTTCGACGGGTTCACACGCCCCAGGCTTCCGGCGTTTTCCGGGCAAGCCGGAATGGTCGAGTATTCGGCCAAGCTTGCGGGGCATCTGACATCCCTGTTTCCGCCAATCGATCTGGTTCAGACCCTGGGCGAGGTGGTGGCGGATGCCGGGCTCAAGCAATTGCGCATCGCAGAAACCGAGAAGTACCCGCATGTGACGTTCTTTTTAAATGGCGGACGCGAGGCGGTCTTCGACGGCGAGGAACGCATTCTGATCCCCTCACCCAAGGTGAAGACCTATGACCTGAAGCCGGAAATGTCGGCGGACGAGGTCACCGACCGGCTGGTCGAGGCGATCCGGGGCCAGGAATTCGATCTGATCATCGCCAACTTCGCCAATCCCGACATGGTCGGCCATACCGGCGATCTCGACGCGGCGATCAAGGCGGTGGAGACCGTGGATCGCTCCATCGGTCGGGTTACCGAAGCCTTGGAAGAGGTCGGCGGGACCATGTTCCTGACCGCCGATCACGGCAATTGCGAGACCATGATCGATGCCAAGACCGGGAACCCGCATACGGCCCATACCACCAATCTGGTGCCGACTATCCTGGTCAACGCGCCGAGCAACGTTGCCGGGCTGGCCTCTGGACGCCTGGCCGACGTGGCTCCGACATTGCTGGAACTGATGGGGCTGACAATTCCCGACGCGATGGGCGGGCATTCCCTGCTGATCGGCCATGACGCCGACATCCCGATGGATGCTCGTGCCACGGGATAAAGCCCCCCGCCCCGATCGTCGGCGCGCGCCGGCGTGCCTTGCCGTGCCTCTGATCGTCGTGGGGCTTCTAACGTTTGGAATGTCGGCCTTAGCCGGCCCCACCAAGGCCCAGGCGCAAGACCAGACCAAGTCGCGAACCGCCCTGGCGGCGGAAATCCGCGATCAGCTCCGCCGTATTCGCCAGCAATTGATTGAAACGGCTCGCGACGCGCAATCCAGCGAGACGGTGGTCGTGGCATCCGAGGCACGGCTCGCCGCGCTGAAGGCCCACCACGCGACCCTGGCCGGGGACCTTTCGGGATTACGAGGCCGTCTGACGAATCTTACCGCTGCAATGCAACGCCTGGCCCGACGCCCGCCCGAAGCCATTCTCACCTCGCCGCGCCCGCCGCTGGAAACCGCCAGGGCGATGATGCTGGTGCAATTCATGGTCCCGGACATCAAACGCGAGGCTGACGAGATTCGTGGCGAACTTACCCGGATCGAAGCCTTGAATCACCAAATTCAATCCGAACAGGAGCGTTTCCGGGAAGCAAATATCGAATTGGAGGCGCGCCGAGATCAGCTGGACCAATTGATCGAACGAAAAAACGCCTTGTGGCGTGACCTGAACACCCAGAAACCATCCGTCGACCAGTTGGAACAATCGGCCGTCAACCTCGCGACACTTTTCGCCGCGCTGAAGGAACAGGGCGACGCTCGCGAGAGTGCCGCGAAACGGTTGACTGCACTCATGGAAGCAATGCCCCGCGGATTTCCCGCACCGGCACGCCTCGCCCCTTCGACGGAGAGCGCGGCGCCGCCTCGACCCGATCCTCGTCCCAATCTCAATTCACGTTCCAGCGCGCGCCCCTCGGAACAATCCACCGTTACTCCCGACGCCCCGACCGTGACACCCGTCCCTCTCGCCGGGTCCTTCGCCGCCCGAAAAGGGAGCCTTACCTTTCCCGCCGTTGGACACTTGGTCGCGCGCTATGGCGAGACCGACGCGCTAGGCCTAACCGCCAAGGGGATAACCGTGCGAACCCGCCCAAACGCCCCGGTGGTGGCGGTTCATGACGGCAAAGTGATTTATGCCGGTCCGTTTCGGGGATACGGGCGTATAATAATCATTGAACATGGCCACGGATTTCTTACTCTTCTGGCGGGGCTGGAGCGGATCGACGTCCAAGCTGGCCAGGGGGTGCTCGCGGGAGAACCCGTGGGCACGATGAAAGGACCCGTCGGCATAGACGATGCAAGGTCACGACAACTATATATCGAATTGAGACGAGACGGAGCGCCAGTGGACCCGCTGGCTTGGTTATCCACCCAAAGGGATACGGCAATCCAATGAACGGCACCCTCAAGAGACAAACAACGCGGACCAACGGTTCCGTTCGCGGCATTCTCGCGGCCTCGGCCTTGTGCCTCGGACTCGCGGTCGCGACCCCGGCGGCCTTGGCCCAGGGCAATACCTCGGCGGACACCTATCGCCAGCTCAACCTGTTCGGCGATGTCTTCGAGCGCGTGCGCGCCGAATATGTCGAGGAGGTCAGCGACCAGGACCTGATCGAGTCCGCGATCAACGGCATGCTGACCTCGCTGGATCCGCATTCCAACTTCCTCAGCTCAAAGGGCTATCGCGACATGCGGGTCCAAACGCGGGGAGAGTTCGGCGGCCTGGGCATCGAGGTCACGATGGAAAACGGCGTGATCAAGGTGGTATCGCCCATCGATGATACCCCCGCGTCCCGCGCCGGACTGGAACCGGGGGATCTGATTACCCATTTGGACGGCGAGGCCATCCTGGGCCTGACCCTGGGCCAGGCGGTTGAGAAGATGCGTGGCCCGGTCGACTCAAAGATCGTCCTGTCCGTGCGCCGCGAGGACACGGAGCCCTTCGAGGTCACGATCCAGCGCGCGACGATCAAGATCCGCTCGGTCCGCCACGAGGCGATCGGCAATGTCGGTTATGTCCGTATCACCACCTTCAACGAGCAGACCACCTCCGGACTGCAAAACGGTGTCGCGGATCTTTCGAGCAAACTAGGCGACAAGCTCGCTGGTTTCGTGATCGATCTTCGTAACAATCCCGGTGGGCTGCTGGATCAGGCGATCTCGGTGAGCGATGCCTTCCTGGAAAAGGGCGAGATCGTATCGACCCGAGGCCGCGACCCCAACGACTCCTCGCGGGTGCACGCGACCGAAGGCGATATCACCGACGGCAAGCCGATCGTGGTGCTTATCAATGGCGGTTCGGCGTCAGCCTCGGAGATTGTCGCCGGCGCGTTGCAAGACCATCGCCGCGCGGTCATTCTTGGCACTCAATCCTTCGGTAAGGGCTCGGTTCAGACCATCGTTCCGCTGCCGGGAGATGTCGCGATGCGCCTGACCACGGCGCGGTATTATACGCCGTCCGGTCGATCGATCCAGAAAACCGGTATCGCGCCGGATATCGACGTTCCAACCGCCAAGATCGAGAAACTCGACCGAAGCAAGCGGCGGCGGGAGACGGATTTGCGCAACGCGCTCGACAATTCCGCCCCCAGCGAGGATAAGGCTCCCAAGACCACGGGACGCAAAACCGCGAAGGAGCGGGCCGAGGAAGATTATCAGTTGGCGCGGGCGGTTGATTTGCTGCGCGGCCTCAACCTTCTCAACACCCGCATGGTGAATTGAAACTACCCATTCCAATACCGTCCCTCTCGGGACTTCTCGGCCGATTTCGCAAGCGCGGCGGCGAGGACCCCGAGGACCAGGACCCTCTTGGCGACGATCTGGACGAGGATATCGGCGATGGGGAGCCGATTTCCGAAGATGCGGCGCTCGACGGGGACGGCGCCGCGGGCGTGGCTTCCGACGACGACCTTGATGGCGATGCCTCGGCGGAAAAGCCCAAGCGTCGATGGGGCCGTATCGCCGCGATCGTGGGCGGCATTCTCGGTGTTCTGCTGGTCCTTGGAGGGCTCGGAGCGGTCGTCGGATGGCTTGCGGTGAACGCCGAGCACGCGACGATGGCCCGCGAGGCTCTGCATCCAACGGTCAGCGTCGATGTCCTCGCCGAGGGAGAACCCGCGCCTGAGAATTCCAGCCGCGACTCCATGCCGGCAACGATGGCCGCCGACGGTCGGACCGAAACCGGCGAGACCATGACCGAAGACCCCAAGGCGCAAAAAGATGCTCCGCCATCAGATCCACTGGCTGGTGTGGTGGACCCCGCTCTGGTCGAGCAGACCGATGACGGCCCCCTCCCCAAGATTTCCGGCGACGGTCGCCAAGCCTGGGTCGAATATTCCGCGCCCTTCGACAAAACCGACCGACGACCACGACTGGCCATCATCGTCGGGAATCTAGGATTATCGCCCGGGACCACCGAGGCTGTGCTGGACGCGCTACCTCCGGAAGTCACCCTGTCCTTCTCATCGATCGCGCCGGATCTTCAAGATTGGATCGCGCGAGCACGAAGAAAAGGTCACGAGGTTCTGATCGACCTTCCCATGGAACCCGACGGCTTCCCGCGCAGCGACCCAGGTCGCAACACCTTGCTGACTTCCGCGAGCGAGGTCGAGAACCTCAACCGCCTGGAAGGCGTCATGAAACGCGCCGGCGGATATGTCGGTTTGTTGACGACGATGGGCTCGGCCTTCACGGTGAACGCCGAATCCCTCTCACCGGTGTTGCAAACCCTAAAGGAGCGGGGCTTGCTCTATGTGGATGGACGGTACACATCGCGCACCATGGGTCCGGAACTTGCGTCGCAAATTCAGTTGCCCAGGGCCTATAACAATCGTTTCATCGACGCCACGCCATCGCTCCGCGCGATCAACGGAAGGCTCACGGAATTGGAAGAGATCACAAAGATCAACCGTTTCGCCGTCGGGCTGGCACAACCCTATCCGGTTACCCTGGACAGGCTGACCGCCTGGCTTCCAACTTTAAAGGGCAAGGGGATCGCTCTCGCCCCCATTTCCGCGATCGCCGATAAGCAAAGCCTGAGATAGCCCCGCATGAATACCTCCAGCGACAACCGAAAAGACCTGCCGTATCGGCCCTGTGTTGGGATTGTGCTTTTTAACGGCAAGGGCAAGGTATTCGTCGGCCGACGCCACGATATCAGCGGTGACGACGCCTGGCAGATGCCCCAGGGCGGCGTTGATTCAGGCGAAGCCCCCCAAGCCGCCGCGTTACGGGAGCTGCGGGAGGAAAC
>JADHLJ010000102.1 GCA_016780745.1 Alphaproteobacteria bacterium
GATCCGAAGATCGCGTTCCGCCCCGTCGCCAAGCGCCGCCAGGGCACGCTTGTAATCCTCGGTTTCGTAGGCGGCGAGCGCGACGGCATAGCTCTCGAATTCGATCACCACGGTGCGCTGGTCAAGTCCGTGCTCGCGGGCTTCGCTCTGCCCGCCGAGGACCAGAAACTTGCCCCCCGCCGCCTCGATCGCCGCAATGGCGATGTCGCGATAGGCCGCGTGCTTGTCCGGATCCGCCGGGCGGCGGTGGGCGCTGACCCAATATCCCTTTGGCATGGATTAACTCCTTTTTCCCAATTCGCCGCCGCCATCGCAAAGACGATACGAGGACGATACAGGCTGGACGATTTTGGCGGAACACCGGACCGTGCGATAATCCCGAGCTTGATGACCGTGGCGCGTTAAGCCGATGGAGGCCTTGATGAGTGATCCCGACGATTTTGCCCTGAACTCGATCCTCGACGGTTTCGTCGGCGAGGTCACCGGCCTCGATCTAAGCGCGGATATCAGCGCCAACACAAAGGCGCGCCTGATCGCGGCGCATGGCGCGTATCCGGTGCTGGCGATCCGCGAGCAATCCCTCGATCCGGCGGGTATGAAGCGGTTCGGCGAGATCTTCGGCGGCTTCGATATCGACCATCATGTCCCGCAATATCAGGACAAGACCCATCCCGAGGTGGTTTACCTCACCAACCGGGACGCCAAGGGAGATCCCGACAAGGCCTCGGCGGAGCGGGGCGCCGCCTGGCACGCGGACAGCACCTTCAAGGAACACCCCTGTGCCCACACGGCCCTGCACGCGCTGGAGATCCCGGCCAAGGGCGCGGGCACCCATTTCGCCAACATGGTTCGCGCCTACGAGACCTTGCCGGCCGATCTCAAGACCGCGATCGAGGGCCGCCGGGCCAAGCATAAATTCGGCGCCGGCCCCGCCGAGGGCGGCATCATCCCCATGACGGACGAGCAGGAGGAGATCTATCCGCCGGTGATCCATCCGATGGTGCGCGCCGATCCCGCGACCGGCTCGAAGGCGCTCTACGTCAACCCGTTGCATGTCTACGGCATTGTCGACATGGATCAGGCCGAGGCGGCGCCGCTGCTGACCCGGTTGTTCGAGCACGCCCTGGACCCGACGTTTCAATATCTGCACGACTACCGGGTCGGAGATCTGGTGATCTGGGATCAGCGGCGCACCTGGCACAAGGCCGAGGCCGCCTATTCCATGGACGAGACCCGCCGCCTGATGCGAATCAAGATCAGCGCGGCGGCCTAACCCGACCTATCCGGCGCTGGGGTCTTCTTCCAGACCGTGATCCGAGGCTGGCTCCGGCTTACCACCCCCGGCTTCGGGGAACACCCAGAGGCCGAAGATCATGATCATCGCGATCGTCGCGACGACCCAGGTCAGATGTGGCTGGGGTCCCAAGTTTTCGTACCACGCCAGCAATCCCGAAAGCGCGACCACGATAACCGACAACAGAATCTTGGTTTGCAGGGGCATGGGATCATTCCGCCGGCGTGGAAAGTCGGACGTCGTCCGAGGAGTCGGGGGACATGTCCGACTTCACATGCTTTTCGCTGTAGCCATTGAAGATATGGCCTAGCAAGCCGCGGTTCAGATCCGAGGTGCCGAACAACCAATCCGCGATCGGAAAGGTCAGGTTCATGTTCCTTTGCATCATGATCGACTTGTCATGATGGGCGGTATGATGCCGGCGCAGGGTGTTCACGAAGGGCATGTGGCGCACGAAGGCATTGTCTTCCACGTGGCAGCAGAAGTGCATGAACTCGTAAATGATGTACATGGCCGTGGTCGTGCTGATGAAAAGCCAGCCGACATTGGGGCTGATCAACCATGAGAGGACCAGAACCCCCGGCGCGGACATCATGATGAATATGACCAGCGCATAGGGCGGGAAAAAGGTGACGCGCCAGTCACCGGCATCGGCGAAGCGCATTTCCTTCTCGGTGAAGAACTGATGGTGCTGCAGCGTGTGACGCTCGTAGACGGCGCGCAGGCCCGGCAGGTTTATCGGGCGGTGCATGACGTGCTTGTGCAGGAACCACTCGAAAATATTGCAGGCAGCGAAGGTCAGCGGAACAATTGTCCACTCCCACCACTGAACCGATTGAATGTGCTGGCTGTAATACCAAAGCGCGAGGCCGGCGATCGAATAGATGATCGCGACGTGCAGAACGCCGTTGTACCAGCCGTCGATCCTTGAGCGGTAGGTTGACCGATAGGCCCTTTGCTTCTCGGTCATCGGGCTTGTGGCGAGTTCCATCGGCGTCTCCCATCGGCTTAAGCATTGGTAATCGACAGCTGATATATTAGTAAGATATCAAATGTAATGCACTTGTCAACCACGCCGGGCTGGGGCAAGTTGCCGAGGTACTCCGACCGCTGAAATAGCCGTGGAATCAATGAATTCAGGCCCCATCTCCTTGACGGACCAGGCCTATGCGATCCTGGAAGAGCAGATCGTTACGCTTGTCCTGGCGCCGGGGCAGGTTTTGTCGGAGAACACCCTGGCGGGGGCGCTCGGCTTTGGCCGCACCCCGATCCGGGAGGCCCTGCAACGGCTGGCGCGCGAAGGATTGATCGTCATCTTGGCGCGCCGGGGCGTCATGGTTTCCGAGATCAACGTGCGAAATCAGTTGGAGCTTCTACGGGTTCGGCGCGAACTTGAAAGACTGATGGCGCAACTCGCGGCCAGCCGGGCGTCAAACGAGGAAAGAGCGGCGTTCCAGTCCCTGGCGGAGGGAATGACCAAGGCCGCGCGCGACGATGATGACGTGGCCTTCATGAGGCTGGACCGGGACCTAAACCGTCTGATCTCCAGCGCCTGCCGGAACGAATACGCGCAGCGCGCCATCGCTCTCACCCATGGCCTTTCCCGAAGGTTCTGGTATCGGCATTACCAGGAGGTTCTGGATCTGCCGCTTTGCGCGCGACTGCACTCGGCGCTCGCGCGCGCGATTTCAGAGCGGGAGGTCGATGAAGCGATGAATTGCTCCGACCAGCTTCTCGACTATATCGAGACCTTCACGCGCGCCGCCCTTGACGCGCCCATGTCTTGATCGGGTCTTGATCGGGTCTTGATCGGGGGAAACAGCAATGAGATGGGAGGCGGCATGAGCTTTCAGGACAAGGTCGCTTTCGTCGCCGGCGGCGGCGGCGGCATGGGGCTGGCGATCGCCAACCGGTTGATCGAAGCTGGTTGCCAGGTGGCGCTGGCGGATCTTAAACCGAAGCCCGATGGAATCGCCGAGGGGCCGGGCCGCTCTCTCTATCTTGAGGGAGATCTGTCGGATCAGGCTTTCGTCGAGGGCGCCGTGGCGTCGACCGTCGAGGCTTTTAGCGGGGTCGACTATCTGGTCAACACCGCCGGCGTGCTGTGGCTCGACAAAGACAAATCCGTCACCGAGATCGCCATGGATGTCTGGGATCGGGTCCTAGCGATCAACGTCAGATCCTTCGCCCTTACCGCGCGCTATTGCGTGCCCTTGATGCGGGCGCGGGGTGGCGGGGCGATGGTGCATTTCTCCTCCATAGACGCGACCGGCGGCGACGCGCCCGCCCAGGACGCCTATGGCGCGTCGAAGGCGGCGGTGATCCGACTCGGCAAGTCTCTGGCGGTTCAGTTCGCCGGCGACGGTATCCGCTCCAACGTCATCCTGCCAGGGCCGACAATGTCGCCGATGCAGGCCCGCTGGGACGGCGATGCCGAGGCCCAGAAGAAGGTCGCCGGCTTCGTTCCGCTCGGCCGGTTGGGCCGGCTCGACGACATGGCCGATGCCTGTCTGTTCCTGCTGTCCGACGCCGCCGGGTACATTACCGGTGTCGAATTGCCGGTCGATGGCGGGGTAACCGCGCGGGTGTAAGGCGCTTCGCGTGTTCATCCCGCGCCAAATCCCGCGTCTTGGATCTTGTGCCCGCCCCATGCCTGGGGCATACCTTTCGGACCGCGAAGGGAGAGTTTCATGCGTAAGCCAGTGGTCGGCGTGATCGCGTCCACCCATCAGATGGAAGGTCGGTTCGCGACCCAGATGTCGGGAGAGCGCAATCTGCGCGCGCTGGCCGAGGTTTCGGGCGCCCTGCCGCTGATGTTCGCCGGCGCGCCGGAGATCACCGATATCGGCGCGCTCCTGGATGTGGTCGACGGGGTGCTGCTGACCGGCGCCCGGGCCAATGTCCATCCCACGCGTTTCGGCGTTGAGCCCCACGAGGCGCACGAGCCCTATGACGAGCGTCGCGACGCGGTGGCGCTGGAGCTTACCCGGGCTTGTGTGGAGCGCGGGGTTCCGGTCTTCGGTGTCTGTCGCGGCTTTCAGGAGATGGCGGTGGCTTTCGGCTGCGCCCTGCACCCGGAGATCCGGGACTTGCCGGGCCGCATGAACCATCGCGCGCCCCGGCTGGAGAACGGCGAGATACATCCCGATCCCGACGTGGTCTTCGCCGATCGCCACGAGGTCAGTCTGATGCCGGACGGCGCCTTCGCCAAACTCCTGGGGTGCGAGAAGATCCGGGTCAACTCTCTGCATGGCCAGGGGATCTGCAAGCCCGCCGAGCGGGTCATTCACGAGGGCATCGCCGAGGACGGCACCATCGAGGCGATCCGCATCGCCGACGCGCCGAGCTTTGCCTTGGGAGTGCAGTGGCACGCGGAATACGACCCCCAGGTTAACCCGATCAACCGCACTTTGTTTCAGGCCTTCGGCAGCGCGGTGGTGGAAAATAGAAGCGCCCGATAAGGTATCCGATAGGGCGGAAATCAACGCTTATTCCAGCTGAATTTCACCGATCGAAAAGACGGTTCCCGGTAAAATTGCCGCGAAGTCGCGAAAGATATTCCCGCGGCCCAGGTTTTCTCGACTATAGTTCCCATCGTCCGGGTGACTGCCCCGGCGGTGTCTCCGTGTCGTCTGCTGGCGCGGAACAGGTCCGGACACCACACTATCTTGGCGTCGCCCAATCAGAATGGATGGGCGGACTTTTGATCAGGGAGAAACCGGATGCGCCAGATTTTCATCTTGGGTTCCTGTATCGCCGCGCTCCTGGTGAGCGGCTGTTTCGGCGAGGAAGAGGAACAGGCGAAGGGCCCCGCGGTTGACTTCGTCATGGTCGCGAACAAGGCCGCCGTCGACTATAAGATCCGGATAACCACCCGCTCGAGCAAGGAGTATCCGCTGCCCTTCAAGGCGGTGGAGCGGATCGAATTTCCAGCCACTCAATCCAAGGTCGTTCAGGTCAAGGCGATCAGCCTGGACCGGGACTGGAACGACTGCATCACCTCGGTCAAGGTCGGCCAGACCATGAACGTCGTTCAGGTCGGCGAGACGGTGGAGTGCCGTCCCGAATAACCGCCGTTCACATAGCTGGCAATCACATGGCCGTGGATCATGGGGCTAGTTCGACTTCAAGGACGGCCTTCACATTGGCCCGCTCGGCCATGCGCGCGCGATGGTCCGCGACCTTGGGGAAGCGGTCGGGATCGACGCCATCTCGCTCCATCCATTGGGCGATAGTGAACAGATACGGATCGGCGATCGTATAGGCATCGCCCATCACCCAGGGCCCCTTGAACATCGTGGTCTCGATCAACTCGAAGCCGGCGGCGACGGTTTCCGGGACCATGCGACGCATATCCTCGAAGGACGACTCCTCGGTGGCCCAGCGATGGCCCCGCATCCGATGGGCGTGCGAGACATGGAGGCTGGAACACAGATAGCTATTGAAGGACTGGATCTCGGCGAAAGCGAAGGGATCATCGAGCGGTGCCAGTCCGGCGTCCGGATAGCTCTGGGCAATGAAGGCCAGCATCGCCGGGGTCTCGGTCAGGATGCCGCGCGGTGTCATCATCGCCGGCACCCGGGCCTTGGGATTGATCTTGAGAAACTCCGGCGATTGTTGCTCGGTCGACGCGAAGTCGATCCGGCGCAGGTCATATTCCGCTCCGGCATCCTCTAGCGCGATATGCGAGGCAAGCGAGCAGGTATGCGCCGTATAGTAGAGCGTGATCATCCGTGATCTCCAGGATCGAAAAATCTAGTCGTCAAATCCGACATAATGCACGAAGGCGTCGTTGGGTTCGCGGTCGGACTTTACCGTATTGGCCGAGAAGTCCTCGTCCGGATAGCCCATGGCGATGCAGGTCATGATCACCTCGTCTTCCGGGATGCCCGCGACCTCGCGCACGATGTCGGAGCGGGTAATACCCTGGCCGTTGACCACCGTGCCGAGCCCCCGGTCCCAGGCCGCCAGAACAATGCCATAGGACAGCGCCCCCAGGTCAAAGTGACAGGTCGCGCCCGGGTCCAAGCTCCGGTCATAGGTCAGCACCAGCGAGACCGGCGCGTCGAACTGGCGAAACCCGCGCAACACCCAGTCCTGACGGCGCTCCTTGTCGTGCCGCTCGATCCCCATCGCGCCGAACAGCTTGACCGCGATCTCGACCTGACGACGTCGGTGCTCGCCCTCATAGGGGCCATGGGTGTGGATATCCCGCTGGGGCTTGGCGCCGGCGATCATCTCTTCCATGTTGCGCCGCCTGACCTCGTCCAGCGGCGCGCCGGTCAGGACATGGACATGCCAGGGCTGGGTATTCATCGACGAGGGCGCGCCCTTGGCGAGCGCGATGATCTCGTCGATGACCGCGCGCGGTACCGGGTCGGATTTGTAGCCCCGCACGCTTTTGCGGGTGTGGACCAGCTCGGTGAATTCCATCGGCTATTCCGCCGCGACTTGACCATCACTCGGCGCGCCGCCATGCACGGCGCCGCGGTTCCAGCTGTCGACATATTGCTCGATCGACAGGGTCCAGCCGTTCTCCATGTTCTCGTCGAAATACTCGAACAGAATGCCGTCCGGGGCGGTCATCGACAGCAGAACCGTGCCGCCGGCCTCGCCGCCGCGTTCGGTATGCGGGTGCGCGTCGGCGGGGGCGAGGGCATAGTCGCCCTTCTTGCGATGCACGGTCTTGCCGAGGCTCCCATCCGGCAGATGGTCGGTGACGAACTGCTCGCCGTCGAGCACCATGGTCAGGGTCGAGGCGACATGGCGATGCCGCCGGCAATGACCGCCGCCCTCGGCATAGCGCAACAACATATCGAGGCGACCGGCCTTTAGGTCATAGCCGAGCAGGCTGTATTCGAAATCGACCTTGAAGTCGGTGCAATCGGGATCGGTCACCCGGCGCCATTCCACCGTGGCCGGATCGAAACTGTCGGAAATCTTGTGCATGGCGTCCTCGCGCGGCGGTTTGGTGCGTGACCCTATCAAGCCGCCGACGTTGCTCGCAAGCCGGGGGACATAACAGGGGACATGACATAGAGTATGGATCGGTGACACGGGCGATCGCTTCGGTTAAAACTCGGCGTTTGGAGTCGCGGCGGGTCGCGGCTTCGACAACCGGGCCCGAACCACGCCTTCGATTGGATCAAGATGCGTTTGCGTAACTGGCAGCAAGAACTGATCGACGGCTTTCCCTCCATCCTGGCTCAACATCGACGGTTTATCCTGAAGGCCCCGACCGGGGCCGGCAAAACCGTTCTGGCGAGCGAGATCGTCTCGACCTTCTATCCCGGCCGCAAGATCCTGGTCCTGTGCCATCGTCTGGTGCTGCTGGAGCAGTTGGAGCGGGCGTTGGGCGCGAACCACCGGGTCCGCAAGCTGGAGGTCGGTGATACCGAGCCGCCGTTCCAGGATTACGACATTCTGCTGTCGACCAATATGCGGGCGATGGATCTGCTGGAGGACGCCATCCCGATGGCGGATCTCATCATCGTCGACGAGGCGCATCGGGTATCGCCGAACGGCAAAAGCTATAAGCAGATCATCAAGCGGTTCGAGGAAAGCGGCAAACCCGAGGCCAAGTTCATCGGCCTCACCGCCTCGCCGGAAAGACGCACCGGTGACCAGAAGGATCAGCTGAGCCTCGCCTTCGACGCGATCATCGACTGCGCCGATATCGAAACCCTGATCGCCGACGGCATTCTCGTGCCGCCGATCTACCGGCCGCATTTCGTCCATGACATGGATCTGACCGGCATCGATATCAGTTCCGGTGACTTTCCGGTCGCCACCCTGGCGCCGGCGATCGTGAAATCCTCGATGATCGACTATGCGATGGTTGCCTATGCCGAAGAGCGCGGCAAGGTGGCGCCGCGCCCGATCTCGGCCTGGTTCTGCCCCGATGTAACGGTTGCCGAGGCGACGCTTGCCCGGGTCCAGGCGCTTGGCGTGTCGGCGGCGATCGTTACCGCGAAAACCCCGATCCGCGAGCGCATGAAGCTGCTGGCCAGTCACGAAACCGGTGAGATCGAGGCGATGGTGTCGGTTGGCGTGCTGGCCGAGGGCTGGGACAATCCGCATTGCAACATCATCGTTCATCTCCGTCCCACGCTCTCCAAGGTCCTGTGGGGGCAAACCGTCGGGCGCGGGTTGCGCGCGGCGGCGAACAAGACCCAATGCGTGGTCATTGACGTGAGCTCGAACTGGAGCACTTTCGGGCCGGTGGAAAAGCTCGAATGGGAGCTGTGGAGCCATCGACGTTCGTTCGAAAAGTACAAGAACCGGTTCAACTGGATCGGTCAGGAGCAGTCCCGCGAGGATAAGGACTTCTCCTACATGCTGTGCGAGCAGAAGCTGGCCTCCGGGTTGCGCTGCTCGCATATCTATCGCAAGCCGATCCACGTGGATTCCCAATGCCCGGCCTGTGGCTCGCATGTCGCCGCCGATATCTTCCAGGAACAGAATTTCGAGGACGCGCCGAACGAAATCAGCATCCGCCGCCTGTTCCTCGATCGCTCGCGGGCGCTGCACCAGGAAATGAACCAGTCGGTGTGGAGCGCCATGGGCGGCACCGCCTGGAAGCTGGCGGAGCCGCGCGAGAAGATCTTCCTCGCCTTTTGCATGGCCTTCGCCAATGTCTCCGCCGAGGGAACCGAGTCGGAGTCGGACTTCTGGAATGACGTGATGGCGGCCGAGACCGAGATCCGCCGCTTTCTGGTGGATCGCAAGATCCAGATGACCAAGCAGAACGGCTTCGATATCTCCACCCTCGCCGACGCCATGCTGGCCGGCCGGCATATCCGGACGGTTCAGGCGCAATACGGCATCTATCTCTGCGGCGAGGTGCTGGAGACCTGCTCCAGCCTGGAGATCGAGCGGAAATATTCCAAGGCCGTAAAGGTCGCGGAAAGGTTGGCGGTCCTTGGATGTTCGGCGCGGGATAACTTGCCGTATTTCAACGCGGCGGAACATCTGGCGGCGGAGTAATATCCAAATTATTTGTGCAATTGGCGGTCTTATTAAGTTACGAATTTCTGGAAACATTTAAATATACCGGATTTCGTTATCCGATACATGACGTCGTTTGTTCTATCGCTCCCATGAGCCATCCCGATAAGCTGTATCCCGATCCTATCGATAGAGTATGCATTTGGGGGAGTTAGCAATGCAGCCATTCGCTGGACTTCGGGTCCTCGATATGACGCATGTCTTGGCGGGGCCCTTCGCGACGTACCAACTCGCCGTCCTCGGTGCCGAGGATATAAAGATCGAGCATCCCGTGGAGAGCGATCAGGCCCGTGAGGTTGGGCGGGACGCGGTATTGAAGTCGCGGAGAATGGGTTCAAGCTTCCAGACCCAGGCCTCCAACAAGAAGGCTTTGGCGATCGATATCAAAACCAAGGCGGGCCAGGAGGTCATGCGACGGCTTGCCGAAACGGCGGATGTCTTGGTCGAGAACTACCGCCCCGGTTCGTTGGAAGCGCTAGGGCTTGGCTACGAGCAGCTTTCCGCGATTAATCCCCGGCTGATTTACTGCTCGATGTCGGCCTTCGGCTCCGATGGGCCGAAAGGCGCGCATACCGCCTATGACTATGTGATCCAGGCGGGGTCGGGGATCATGGCAATGACCGGAACCCCGCAAGCCAATCCAATCAAGATCGGGACCCCGGCGGTGGACTACGCCACCGGTACGACTGGAGCTTTCGCTCTTGCGTCGGCGCTGTTCCAACGCGAACGGACCGGCAAGGGGCAGAGGATCGATATGTCAATGTATGACGTGGCAATGATTCTCATGGGCTCCCACGTCACGGAGTTTTTCCATACCGGCCATCAGCCCGGTCCCAAGGGTAATCGCAATGAGTTCGCGACCAACAGCTGCTACGACACCGCCGATGGTCTGCTGATGCTTGGCGCCAGCAATGCCCGCCAGGCCCGACGATTATGGCGGGTCCTTGAAAGACCGGATCTTATCAAGTCGACAAACCGGGAGCGCGCCGAGGCCTTCGACGAGGAAAGTCGCGTTCTCGGTGAGATTCTGGCCACGCGCGCCGCGGCGGATTGGGAGGGTTATTTCCAAGAACGGCACGTTCCAGCCGCCCGCGTCCGGGGGTTGGGAGACGCGCTCGCCGAGCCGCAATTGGCGCACCGGTCGGTCATACACAAGCCGGACAACGCTTCGGATGTTGACGAGCCCGCGTTGACCGTACCCGTCGCCGCCTTCCAATTCGCCCATGATGGGCCCCGCGTAACATCGCCGCCGCCAGAGGTTGGTCGGGATACACGGTCCATCCTTTTGTCGCTGGGTTACGCCGACGCGGAAATCGAGGCGATGGGATCGGCGGGTGACATTCTAGCGGCGTAATCGAAATGCGCGAACGGATGGACTGATTAATGTTCCTGGGAAGATACGAAGATGAAAATCTACCAAGTCGATTTCGAACGCGGGGACATCCTCTACCATGAAGGCGACGAACCCAAGACGATCTTTTTGATCGAGGACGGAGAGATCGAAATCTTTCGTCAGCGGGGCGATCGACGGATATCGGTGCAAGTCCTCGTGCGTGGTCAGTTCAGCGGAGAAACCGGAATACTGGAAGGCAAGCGGCATCCGATGAGCGCCCGCGCGCAAACCGATTTGTCCTGTCTTGCGATCCCGCGAGATGAGTTCGAGGCCGAATTGGATCTGGTCTCCCCGATAGTACGCCGTATTTTGAGAAACCTCGTGGTAAAGCTTCGCCACGCGACCAATCGAACCTACGGTCAATCCAATCGTTGAATGCGCTTGGAAACGCCGTCCTGGTAAACCCATCGAGGCATCATGGACGTCGCCAAATCACTACCGGAGATTCTCGCCCGGGCCCTGGTCCATGGCGATCTCGGCCCCGATGCCTACGAGGAAGCGGGACTGAACGATCCGGAGGTCCGGCGTCTGGAGGCCCTGGTCACGATCACCGAGGACAAGGCCATGACCGCCGCTGCACGGATCACTGGACGATAGGGTGGCGACGGTTCTCGGTTAGCTGAACTCTCGGCGGATTACTCCGCCGCGGTCGCCGCCGCGTCCTCGGCTTTCCAGGTCTTGAGCACCGGCAGGACCTCCTTGGCGAAGAGCCGCAGCCCGGCCTCGGACACCTCCATCGGCGTACCGCCAAAGCGGAAAGAGACGTTGAGCTCGAAGTCGCCGACGATCCTGCGGCGCTCCTCGAGCTGGCGCAGGATCCGGTCCGGGCTTCCCCAGCTCGCCGCCTTCATGAAGTTGTCGACGGCGCCGGTGAGATCGCCGCCGGTCTTACGCGCGAATTCGGCCTTTTGCTGATAGCCGCCATAGCCCTTCACACTAGCGAAGTGCTCGCCCAGGAACTCATAGTGATAGAAGTTGCTCTCGGTGAAGACGCCCTGATACTGGCGCGCCCATTCCTCGCCCTGCGCGTCGGTCGGGGTGCAGATCGCGAAATCCGTCAGCATCGGCGCGGGGGCCGGACGGCCATGATATTGCTGATGCAGCTCGCGGCCCTTGTTGATCACCGGTGCCCGCATCTCCCAAGGCCGGTCGGCGAACATGATCATCCGCACATCGCCGAGTTGGGCGACGGAATCCACCGATTCCTCCGAGGTCGCGACCGAGTAGAGACGCCCGTCCATCGGTCCTGGCGGTGCCGGACGGATCGCCACGCGAGGCTGTTTGTAGATCGGCCCGTCACTTTCCATATAGCCGGTCTCGAGCGCCTTCTTGATCATCCGCGAGGATTCATCGAAGCGCGCGCGGGACTCGTCCATCGACAGGCGGAAGCCCTCGAACTCGCGCCGGGCAAGGCCGCGGCCCATGCCGAAACGCAGGCGGCCATTGCTGAGATAGTCCAGCATCGCGACCTGCTCGGCCACCCGAAGCGGATCATGCCAGGGCAGGATCACGGCGGCGGTCCCGACGTCGATATGCGGGTGCTTGGCCGCCAGATGGGTCATCAGCTGGAGATTATCCGGGCAGAAGGAATAATCCTCGAAGTGATGTTCGGTCGACCACACGCAATCAAAACCGGAATCGGCGGCGATCTCGCAGAGCCGCAAATCCTCGTCCCAGACCTGCTTATCCGAACAGTTCTCCCAGCCGTAGCTGGTGAAAATCATGAAAAAGCCAACATCCATGGCGTAATCCCTCCGTCAACGTGCTCGCCATTACGGGGCGTTTCGCGAAGGGTATTCACCCCGAACCGGTCCCGGCAAGCCGCTCGGGCTGGAATCACCCCGGGAACCTTGCATGTGATGGCCGGGCATGTGATGGCCGGACTAGTCGCCGGAGCCGTTGCCGTGGAACTTGTCACCCACCTCGGTGAAGACCCACATGGCCAGGCTGGAGCGATCGAGGACCTCGCCCTGGGTGCGCTGCTCCCGGGTTGCCATGAGCTTGTCGAGGATCGCCTGGGGATCGTCCCCCTCCAGCTCAT
>JADHLJ010000103.1 GCA_016780745.1 Alphaproteobacteria bacterium
CATGGATGACGGTGTTGCGCACGGCGCCATAGGTTTGATCGGTGATGAGGATCTCATCCCCAGGTCCGAGCGAGAGGCTTTGAACCACCGCGTTGACACCAGCGGTCGCGTTCTCGACCAGCGCGATCTGGTTGGCCGCGGCGTTGAGATAAGCGCCGATCGCCTCGGCGGAGCGTCGCATCAAGATGGGAAACCGGTTCTGCATGAACCCGCTGGGCTCGCTTTCCATCTCGTCTTGATAGGCGCGTTGCGCGGCGATCACCGCGCGCGGCGTGGCCCCGTAGGAGCCATGATTGAGATGCGCGATGTCAGCGGCGAGCGCGAAGAGCGGGCGCACGGATTTGCCGAAGTGATTTCTCGATGCCGGGTTTTGCATGGCGGGATCCCAAACGAGACGGATTGAGCGGGCGAGGTCTGGTGGGAGTTTGAAATACCCGTGGAGGAATGGCCATTACATTCCCGCGTTTCTTCGGGTTTTCCCCGGGCCAAGTGGCGAAAACATAAGAATAACCTTCGAGTCATTGCCGAGGGGGTGGCGGCGGTCTATATCCAGGGCTGGCGACGCGGCAACCCTCGCGCGCGGTTGAAGAATGGGAATTTTTCGCGTGGGCAAAAACCCCAAATCCAGATTTAGAAAGCACCCGCGGCGGACCTTTCTGGGGCGCATAAGGGGTTATTTTTTCGCGGGCCTTCTGGTGACCGCGCCGCTTGGCATAACGCTTTGGCTTACCTGGGGAATTATCACCTTCTTTGACAGCACGGTGGTTCCCCTTATTCCGCCGCATTACAATCCCGAGACCTATCTTCCAGTCCAGTTGCCGGGCCTG
Organism: Alphaproteobacteria bacterium; assembly: GCA_016780745.1. Lineage (GTDB taxonomy): Bacteria > Pseudomonadota > Alphaproteobacteria > Thalassobaculales > Thalassobaculaceae > JADHLJ01. The sequence continues at coordinate 828 of JADHLJ010000103.1, forward strand.
GGCCTATTGCTGGCTTTCGTGGTGTTGGTGGTGGTCGGTTGGGTGGCGGCTGGTCTCTTTGGGCGCTGGCTGGTGCGAATGAGCGAGCGTCTGCTCAATCAGATGCCGGTCGTGCGCAATGTCTACAGCGCGGTTAAGCAGATCATGGAGACCGTGTTGGCCCAGAACGCCAACGCGTTTCGTTATGTCGTGCTGGTCGAATATCCCCGCCGCGGCATCTGGACCATGGGTTTCGTCACCGGCAATACCGATGGCGAGGTGAAGAATGTCGTCGACGCGGAACTCGTGAACGTGTTCGTGCCGACCACGCCGAACCCGACCTCCGGGTTTCTTCTCTTCGTGCCGAAGAAGGACCTCTACTATCTCGACATGACGTCCGAGGAAGGCTTCAAGATGCTGGTTTCCACCGGCATCGTCACGCCGCCGGACCGGCGTCCGGAAGAGAAGCGGACGACCCCGATTATCAAGGCCGGAAACGAGGCGCTCGCCGAGCGATCGGATCCGCCCGCCGAGGTTCTCTCCAACGGCAAGATCAGCAAATGGCGCCCGATCGAGGCCGCCGAGAGTACCGAGAGCGCTGGGGAACCTGTCGCGCTGGATCAAGTGGACGGGGCGGAGGAGACCGACGACCTCGGGCCGGAACGAACGGTCACCCGCTCTTAAGGAACTGGACCGCGGCGTCGCGTTCAAACAGATAGAGCAACACCCGAAGCGCCTGGCCTCGTTCGGATTTGAGGTCCGGATCTCGATCCAGGATCAGCCGCGCGTCGGCCCGGGCAATCTCCAGCAAGTCGCCATGCACCGCCAGATCGGCGACCCGGAATGTCGGCAGGCCACTTTGCCTTGTGCCCAATACCTCTCCGGACCCGCGCAATCTCAAATCTTCCTCGGCGATGCGAAACCCGTCTTCGGTCTCGCGCAGGACCTTGAGACGCGCCTTGGCGGTCTCCCCAAGTGGCTGTTGGTACATCAGCAGACAGGTCGAGGCGCCGGTGCCGCGCCCGACCCGTCCGCGTAGCTGATGCAGCTGCGCGAGGCCGAAGCGTTCGGCGTGCTCGATAACCATGACGGTGGCTTGGGGCACGTCCACGCCGACCTCGATAACGGTGGTGGCGACCAGGATATCGACATCGCCGGATTTGAACGCCTCCATTACGGCGTCTTTTTCGGCGGCTTTCATGCGGCCATGCACCAGGCCGACCCGCTCGCCGAACACCGAGGCGAGATGGTGATGGCGTTCCTCGGCCGCGGCCGCGTCGATGACTTCGGATTCCTCGACCAAGGGGCACACCCAATAGGCCTTGGAGCCGGCCTCGAGGCTGCGTCCGACCGCGCTCACGACTTCCTCCAGCCGGCTGGACGGGATGGCCCTGGTGGTGATCGGCTGGCGCCCCGGTGGTTTCTCGTCGAGGCGCGAGACATCGAGATCGCCATAAGCCGTCATCGCCAGGGTGCGCGGGATCGGCGTCGCCGTCATCACCAGCATGTCCAGGCCCGCGCCCTTGTCGCTAAACGCCATCCGCTGGTGCACGCCAAAGCGGTGTTGCTCGTCGACCACGGCGAAGGCGAGATCGTGGAACACAACGTCTTCCTGGAATAGGGCGTGGGTGCCAACCAGGATATGAACCTCGCCCGCGGCCAGTTCCTCGAGCAGGGCGCGGCGTGCCTTGCCCTTGTCGCGCCCGGTCAGGACGGCGATCTTGAGGCCCAGGGCGGCGGCGAGCGGTTCGATGGACTGATAATGCTGACGGGCGAGGATCTCCGTCGGCGCCATCAGAGCCGTCTGGCACCCCATCTCGATGGCGCCCAGCATGGCGAGGAAGGCGACGACGGTCTTGCCGCTGCCCACGTCGCCCTGGAGCAGGCGCAACATGCGGCCGGTCTCCGCCATGTCGCCGGCGATCTCCGCCAAGGCCATGCGCTGCGCGCCGGTGAGGGTATAGGGCAGGGCGTGCTGGGCTTTTTCGTATAGGGCGCAGGTGCCCTTGATCGCGCGGCCCTTCCGGCGTTTCTGGTGCTGGCGCACCATCGCCAGCGCCAACTGGTTGGCCAGCAGCTCGTCATAGGCCAGCCGCCGCCGGGCGGGCGACAACGGTGACAGCGCCTCATGGGTCGCCGGCGCGTGGGCGGCGCGCAGGCTCTCGTTCCATGGGGCCCAGCGCTCGCGCGCGATCAGCGGAGCATCGCCCCATTCCGGCATTTTCGGCAGGCGCGCCATGGCACCGTCGAGCGCCTTGCGCAGGACTTTCGGCGTCAGACCCTGGGTCAGTGGATAGACCGGCTCCAGCCCCATGATGCTCTCGATGTTCTCGGGCGCGACCATGTGGTCGGGATGCGGCATCTGATAGCTGTTGTTGTAATGCTCGACCTTGCCGCTCACCACGCGCTGGGTCCCGACCGGCAGCAGCTGGGTCAGGTAATCGGCCTTGGCGTTGAAGAAGACCAAGTCGAGCATCCCGCTCTCGTCGGTGCAGGATACGACATAGGGACGCCGGCGGTTCGGCGGCGCGCGATGCTCCACCACCGTCACGGTGATCGTGCAGACCACACCGTGCGGCGCGTCGGCGATCCTGGGCGCGAACCGCCGGTCGATCACGCCGTTCGGGAGCAGCCACAAAAGATCCACCACATGCGGGCCCGCCAGGGTGTTCAGCAGCTTGCCCAGGCGCGGGCCCACGCCTTGCAGGCGTGTGGTTTCGGCGAAGAGGGGGAAGAGGATTTCCGGGCGCATCGCCGTCTAGGTTCCCGCAAAGTGGTGGCGCAATATCCGTCCGGCCCTGGTCGCTGGCCCTGGCATCGGGCCCTGGCTTCGAGGTCGGCGTTTCGGGTAGGATATCAACTTCACGACGGAGTTTGCAGTTTCGAATTCAGACGATCGCGCGATGGCATCGTCCATTCCTCCATGGCACTGGATTTCCAGGGCTGAATCGCATTAGAAATCGAGTTTGATACTCCCACCCTGGGTTCGTGGAACGCGCCGGATCTCGGCTGGCCTTTTCGATTGGATAACACGGATGTCGGCTGAATTGTCCGAGCGGCGGAAGAAGCTTCTTTATCGAAGCTCCTATACCGGAACCAAGGAGACCGACTTGCTGCTGGGCGCTTTCGCGCGTCGGCATTTGCCGGGTCTGAGCGAGGCGCAACTCGACACCTACGAGACCCTTTTGGAGATCGAGGACCCCAGGCTCTATAAGTGGATCACCGGCATGGAAGAGGCCCCGCCGGAGTATCAAACGGACGTATTAAACCTAATACGTGACTTTAAATTCACGGAACAGTAAATTGATTTTGAAAGATTATTCATCTGTCGACGTGGGCGACTATCGGCTCTCGTCGACGCCAGAGGGCTGGGACGCGCGGGTCCTTTGTGACTTGGTGGAGGCGCATGGCCGACTGGTGCATGTCTGCCGCGACGACGCGCGCCTGGACACGCTTGAGCGGTGCCTGCGTTTCTTCGCGCCGGATCTGGATCTCATCATCCTGCCGGCCTGGGATTGCCTGCCCTATGACCGGGTATCGCCGAACGGAGAGATTACCAGCCGGCGGCTGGAGGCGATGGCGCGCCTGAGTGAGCTGGTGTCGGACCGACCGGTTCTGCTGCTGACCACCGTGAACGCGGTCCTGCAAAGGCTTCCGCCCCGGACATTCTTCGAGGGAAGCTCGCTTACTCTAAAAGTCGGCGCCAGTCATCCGAGCGAGGCGCTGCTGGCCTTTCTCGAGGGCAATGGCTACGGGCGAACCGGAACCGTTCGCGAGGCTGGTGAATACGCGGTGCGCGGCGGTATCATCGACGTGTTCCCGTCCGGTGGTTCCGACCCGCTGCGTCTCGATTTCTTCGGTGATGAACTCGAGGGTATCCGCACTTTCGACCCGGTCAGCCAACGAACCGTGGACAAGATCACCGACGCCCGCATTCGCCCGGTCGCCGAGCTATTGTTGAACGAGGACGGGGTTCAGCGGTTCCGCACCGGGTATCGCGCGAATTTCGGCACCGATGTCTTGCATGATCCGCTCTACGCCGCGGTGAGCGAGGGACGACGCCACATCGGCATGGAGCACTGGCTGCCGTTGTTTCACGAGACGCTGGAGACGGTGTTCGATCACCTCGCGGGCGCCGTGATCGGTTTCGATCATCAGGCCGATAGCGTCGCGGCGACGCGGTTTGAGCTTATCTCGGAGTATTACGAGGCGCGCCGCAGTCTGCACGAGCATGGCACCGAGGATGGTGGCTCGGTCTATCGCCCGCTACCGCCGGAGCTGCTGTATCTCGGCCAAGAGGAATGGCGCGCGCTGACCTCGGAGCGGTCGACCTTTCGGATGCATCCCTTCGATGTTCCCGATCACGAGGGCATTGACGGGGCCGCGAACCTTGATGGCGGCGCGGCGCTTGGCCTGACCTTCGCCGAGGCCCGGGCCCGCGATGGCGTGAATCTCTATGACGCCGTGCGCGAGGCCATCGATGGCGCGCGCGGGACCGGGGCCCGGGTTGTGCTTTCCGGCTATTCCAACGGCTCTCGCGACCGGCTTGTCGGCCTGTTGCGCGAACACGGGGTCGAGCCGATCGAGACGGTCGAGACATGGAGCGCGGTCGCCGAATTGCCGCCGGAAGCGGTCGCGGCGATTACGCTGCCGATCGAGCGCGGGTTCAAGGCCGACGACGCGCTGGTCATCGCCGAACCCGATATTCTGGGGGAACGCCTGGCCCGGCCCACGGGCCGCCGCCGACGCCGGGGCGAGGAGTTCCTGCAAGAGGTCTCGGCCCTCAACGAGGGGGATTATGTCGTCCATGCCGAGCATGGGATCGGCCAGTATGACGCGTTGGAGACCCTGGAGATCGGTGGCGCGCCGCATGACTGCCTGCGCCTGATCTATTCCGGCGGGGATAAGCTGTTCCTGCCGGTCGAGAATATCGACATGCTCTCGCGCTATGGCTCGGAAGAGACCAACGCGGTGCTCGACAAACTCGGCGGCGTCGCCTGGCAGGCCCGCAAGGCACGGGTCAAGAAGCGCCTGCGCGACATGGCCGACCAGCTAATCCGTATCGCCGCCGAGCGCGAGATCCGCTCGACCGAGAGCATTACGCCGCCGCCCGGCGTCTATGACGAGTTCTGCGCCAAGTTCCCCTATAACGAGACCGATGATCAGCTTCGCGCCATCGATGAAGTCCTGGTCGACGTGGCGCGCGGGCGCCCGATGGACCGGCTGATCTGCGGCGATGTGGGTTTCGGCAAGACCGAAGTCGCGCTGCGGGCCGCGATGGTGGTGGCGATGCAGGGCTTTCAGGTCGCCGTGGTGGCGCCGACAACCCTGCTGTGTCGTCAGCATCACCAGGTCTTTACCGAGCGTTTCGCCGGCCTGCCGGTCAAGGTGCGACAGCTCTCGCGCCTGGTCGGTACCGCCGAGGCCAACGAGACCAAGAAGGACCTTAAATCCGGTGACTGCAACATCGTCATCGGGACCCACGCGGTTTTGTCCAAGTCGGTTGATTTCGACAATCTCGGCCTGCTGATCGTCGACGAAGAGCAGCATTTCGGCGTCGCGCAGAAAGAACGCCTGAAGGATCTGCGCTCCGAGATCCATGTGCTGACGCTGACCGCGACGCCGATCCCGCGAACTCTGCAGCTGGCGCTGTCGGGCGTGCGGGATCTGTCGTTGATCGCCACGCCGCCGGTCGACCGTCTGTCGATCCGCACCTTCGTCATGCCCTATGACGGCATGGTGATCCGCGAGGCGATCCAACGCGAGCGGAACCGGGGCGGGCAGACCTTCTATGTCTGTCCCCGGGTTGATGATCTCGCCCGGGTCTATGACCGGATCAGCAAACTGGTCCCAGATGCCCGGATTGCCTCCGCCCATGGCCGCATGGCGCCAAGCGAGCTGGAGGACGTGATGACCGCGTTTTGCGACGGCTCCTACGACGTGTTGCTCAGCACCAATATCGTCGAGTCCGGCCTCGATATTCCGAACGCCAACACGATCATCCTGCACCGTTCCGATATGTTCGGATTGGCGCAGTTGTATCAGCTGCGGGGCCGGGTCGGACGCTCCAAGACGCGGGCTTATGCGTATCTGACGACGCATCCGAGCAAGGTCTTGAGCCCCACCGCTAAGCGGCGCCTGGAGGTGATGCAGACCCTGGACAGCCTGGGCGCCGGGTTCAGCCTGGCCAGCCACGATATGGATATTCGCGGCGCGGGAAACCTGCTCGGCGAGGAGCAATCCGGCCAGGTCAAGGAAGTCGGCATCGAGCTCTACCAGCACATGCTCCAGGAGGCGGTGCGCGCGGCCCGCGAGGACGGCTTCGTCGCGGATGAGGTGGAGGAGCAGTGGACGCCGCAAATCTCGCTCGGCACCCCGGTGTTGATCCCCGAGGCCTATGTCCCCGATCTGACCGTGCGTCTGGGGATATATCGACGGGTGGCGCAACTGGCCGACCAGAACGAGATCGAGGCGTTCGGCGCCGAGCTGACCGATCGCTTCGGCACGGTTCCGGCCGAGGTCGACAACCTGCTCAAGGTCATCGCCATCAAACAGCTTTGCAAGGCCGCCGGCGTGGACAAGGTCGACGCCGGTCCCAAGGGCGCGGTGGTCTCGTTCCGCAACGATGATTTCAAGAACCCGTCGGGCCTGGTCGATTTCCTCGGACGCCAGCGCGGCTCCGCCCAGATGCGCACCGACCATAAGCTGGTCTACCGCCGGGCCTGGCAAAAATCCGAGGACCGGGTGAGGGGCCTGTCGCGGTTAATGGCCGACCTGGCGGCGCTCGCGGCTTGAGGGGGCGGTTGAGAAAACCGCGGTCATCCTCCCCTAAATCCGCTTCGCTGGCGAAAGCCGGAGCCTCGGATACGCGGTACTGAGCCCCTGTTTTCACAGGGGCGATGGAGCAGAAAGAGCGGCGGAGACTTAAGAAGCCGCCTCTTTTGCGTCGCGCCGGCGAAAGCCGGGGCTTATGGCATGCGGTGTCGAGCCCCTGTTTTCATGGGGGCGACGGAGAAACCAGAGCCAAGTTGGCGCCGTCGCCTTCCATTATCAACAACCCAATCTCAATCCGCCGCGCCCAGCTGTTCCTCGGGTTGCAGGTCGAAGAGTGGGAAAAACGCCTCGGGTTCCTGCGCCCCCGCAACGGCATAGCGGCGGTTGAAGATGAAGCAGGGAACGCCAGTAATGCCGTTCTCATAGGCATAACGGCTCTCGGCGGCGACCTCGGCCTGGCCATCCTCCGAGGCCAGGTATTCGGCGGCGGCCGCGCCATCCAGGCCGGTTTCGTCCGCGATCTCGGCCAGCACGACGGGCGCGCCTATATCGCGGCCATCGAAGAAATAGGCCCGGAACAGGTTCTCGACCAGCGGGTCGGCCAGTCCCTGGCGCGTCGCCCACAGGATCAGCCGGTGCGCGCGCACGGTGTTCGGGCTGCGTTGGATCTTCTCGAAGGCGAAATCGAGCCCGACGCTCCGCCCGGCCTCGGCGATATTGGCGTAGATCTGATGCGCGCGCTCCGGCCCGCCGAATTTTGCCTCGACATAGTGCTGGCGAAGCATGCCGTCGCGCGGCATGTCGGGGTTCAATTGAAAGGCCCGCCATTGAATGATGAAGGGCCTGTCGGCGCGCGCGGCCATCGCTTTTTCCAGGCGCCGCTTGCCGATAAAGCACCAGGGACACACCACATCGGAAAACAGATCTATCTGGATCATCGACACAGTCCTCGCGCTTGCTCTTTCGGTGTTTTGCCCAAAGGTTTGCCTCGGTATACAAAGGCGGGAGTATGGGAACGCCGAGCCCTCGGGATCGAGCGACGCCCGCCAAGGGAGCCGGGAAGAGCACGCGATGACGATATACGAGGACGGCCTCGACGCCAATAACGCCAACTACGCGCCGATGACGCCGGCGGACTTTCTGGAGCGCGCCGCCGCGACCTGGCCGGACAAGGTCGCGGTCGTGCACGGCGATCTGCGGGTAACCTATCGCGACTTGCTGGCGCGGAGCCGCCGGATGGCCTCGGCGCTGACCCGGCGCGGGATCACGCGCGGCGACGTGGTGTCGATCATCGCGCCCAACACCCCGGCGATGCTGGAGGCGCATTACGGGGTAATCATGGCCGGCGCGGTTTTGAACGCGCTGAACTATCGGCTCGACGCGCCGACGATCGCCTTCATTCTGGAGCATGGCGGCTCGAAGCTGGTGATGGTTGACCGGGAGTTCTCGCCGGTCATGGTCGAGGCGCTGGGCCAGATGGACGCGCCGCCGCCGGTCATCGGGATCGACGACGTGCTCGCGACCAGCGGCGAGATGCTGGGCGGGACGGATTACGAGGCCTTCCTAGCCGAGGGAGATCCCAATGCCCCTTGGACGCGGCCCAGCGATGAATGGGAGTCGATGGCGCTGAATTACACGTCCGGCACCACGGGAAACCCCAAGGGCGTGGTTTTCCATCATCGCGGCGCCTTTTTGAACGCCATGGGTAACGCCATCGCCTTCGGTTTGGATTCCCACAGCCGCTATCTCTGGACCCTGCCGATGTTCCATTGCAATGGCTGGACCTTCACCTGGTCGGTGACGGCGGTCGGCGGCATCCATGTCTGTCTGCGCGCGGTCGACCCGCCGCTGATCTTCCAGCTGATCGAGGAGCACAAGGTCAGCCATATGTGCGGCGCGCCGATCGTGCTGAACATGCTGGTCCACGCGCCGGAGGAGGCGAAGCGGACCTTCGAGCATTCCGTCGAGATCGCCACCGGCGGGGCCGCGCCGCCCAGCGCGGTGATCGCCTCGATGGAGCGCATGGGATTCAGGGTTCTGCATCTCTATGGTTTGACCGAGACTTATGGCCCATCCGGGATCTGCGCCTGGCCGCCGGAATGGGATGGGCTGGAGCTTGACGCCAAGGCCTCGCGGATGGCGCGTCAGGGCGTCGGCTATCCAACTCTGGAAGGCTTCCGCGTGGTCAATCCGGACACCCTCGAGGACGTGCCGGCCGATGGCGAGACCATGGGAGAGATCTGGATTCGCGGCAACACGGTGATGAAGGGATATCTGAAAAACCCCACCGCCTCGAACGAGGTCTTCGCCCATGGCTGGTTCCACAGCGGCGACCTCGCGGTGATGCATCCCGATGGCTATGCCGAGGTGAAGGATCGCTCCAAGGACATCATCATCTCGGGCGGCGAGAACATCTCGTCGCTGGAGGTCGAGGAGGCGTTGTACAAGCACCCCAAGATCATGGAGGCCGCCGTCGTCGCTTGCCCGGACGAAAAATGGGGCGAGACGCCCTGTGCTTTCGTCACCATCGCGCCGGGACAGGAGGGACTAAGCGAGGCGGACGTGATCTCCTGGTGCCGCGAGATGATGGCCCATTACAAGGCGCCCCGGACGGTGGTCTTCGGCGAGCTTCCCAAAACCTCGACGGGCAAGATCCAGAAGTTCGTCCTGCGTGAGAGAGCCGGCGCGCTTTAGTTGGCCGCGCTCTCATCCTGGGAGCGCAGCCTGAAGACGTCGAGCGACGACTCCCGGCCGCGAATGTCGAAGGCGCCGATTTCCTCGAACGAGAATGCCGCGCCCGCGCGCTCGACAACGTCACGGCTGACCAGCAGAACCACGTCGTCATCGGGGGCGATGTCCTTGCCCAGTTGCTCCAGCCGGTTCGCCACGTTCACGGTATCGCCGACCACGGTGTAGTTGACCCTGCCGGGCGCGCCGATATTGCCGGCGATGACCGGACCGGTATGAAGGCCGATGCGGATCTTGAAGGGCTGTTGGCCCCGGGCGGCGCGCGCGGCGTTGTCGGCGCGCACCGCGTCGGCAATTCCGAGGATCGCCTCGCAGCCGCGGGCGGCATGGTCGGCCTGATCATCCGGCGCGCCCCAAAAGGCCATCATGCTGTCGCCGATATATTTATCGACGGTGCCGTCCTGGGCCTCCACATGCTCGTTCAGCAGCGTGAAATGTGCGTTCAATAGGGCGGCGATCTGGGACGCCGACATCTTCTCGGCCATCGAGGTGAAGCCGGCGATGTCGGTGAACATCAGGGTGATCAGCCGTTCCTCGGAAATCCCGGCATCGGTCGAGCCGAGCAGGCGCGAGACCATATTCTTCGGCACATAGGTTTCGAACAGGCGCAGCCCGTCGATCATGCGCCCGAAGGCCTCGCCGGCTTGATTGAGCTCTCGAACGATGGAGCGCGGGATTGGCGCGCCGGCGCTGAAGTCCAGATCCCGAACCCGGTCGGAGATCCGCGCGAGTTCCAGCACCGGGCGGCGTATGGCGCGGGCGACGAGGACGAGAATTACCAACGTCGCCGCCATCAGGCCGAGGCCAAGGCTGATCGAGAGCATAAGCTTCGTCCAGACGTCGCCGCCCTCGGCCTCGGAGACCTTGAGATAGGCCCCGATCTGCCAGGGAATTGCGCCGAACCGGGTGATTTCCCGGTAAAGCAGGACATATTCCTCGCCGTCGATCACGAAGGCACGGCCCTTGATGTCGGTCTGGGCTCGGTCAAGGATGAATAGATCGTCACCCCGTCCGGCCTGAAAGGCCATGAGGACAAGGTCGTTGGTTTGTTGGGTCTTCAACAGCGGGGTTCTATGCGAGACCAGTCCATCGAGAAAGCCTTCAATCAGCAGCGGGTGGGCGATCACGTGGTCCTTGCCGTGCAGGATGAAGGCTGCGCCGCCGGTGACATCCAGCGAGGCCACGAAGCGAGACAGATTTCGCGTTGAAACCGATGTGCCCGCGACGCCGATGTAACGGCCGTTCCGGTGCACCGGAGCCGTCGCCGGGATCAGCGTTTGTTTGAGCGGCCCGGAGAAAACCGGCCCTTGCCATTGCACGTCGCTCGCGGATCCAAGCTCTCGAACGATTCGCGTGATGTCGGGATCGGAGCGCCAATCCTGGCTCCGACTTTTGTTGCCCCGCCCATAGAGAAACGCGTTGCCATCCTTGTGAAAAAACGCCGAGAACTGAATCTGCGAGGCCAGCGCGAGAGCGGCCCGCAAATGCTCCAGATCCCGCGCGTCGGGCATTCTGTCGAGCCGGCCATAATAGTCGGCGGTGAAGCGGGAATTGACGGCGGCGGGTTCAAGGTGTCGGGTGACTTCCTCGGTGATGCCGTCGATCAGGCGGGTGATGTGCAGGCGCAGCAGCTCGGTGGCGTTTTCCGAGGCCAGCGAGAATCCGAGCCACAAGGTCGCCGCCAGGGACACGGCGACAATGCCGCCGATCCCGCCCATCAGGATCGACGTAATGGAGAGTCCCCGAGGTTTGGGGGCCTCGGTCGATGGATCAATTTCCGGAGGCACGGTCACGATATCCAGTCATCTCGCCCAGGCTCTCGGCCTCGAACACACCGCGCGCGATCGCTCGGGCGAGGCAATTCGCGGCATGACCGCCCAAGAGCGCGAGATCGCGAACCGGGTCGCCCAAAGGCTTTTGACAGGTGGCCAGCGCGAAAACCGTATCTCCGTCCAGCGGGGTGTGCGCCGGTCGGATCGCGCGGGCGAGGCCGGTCTGAGCCATGATCGCCAGACGTCGCGCCTGGGGCTTCGTCAGAACGGCGTCGCAGGCCAGAACCGCGATGGTGGTGTTCTCGGCCGGCCCGGTTTGCTTCGGCAGACGCACCGCGCTGGTGTCGAAGTCGGGAGGAGGGCGCCGGCCCCCGAATTCAGCATCGATCTCCATGTCCCAGGCGAAGAAACAGTCCGTCCCCGGAAGCAGCGTGTCGCCGATGCAATTGACCGCCGCCACCGCGCCGACGGTGACACCGAGTTCCTCGACGAAAATCGACGCGCTTCC
>JADHLJ010000104.1 GCA_016780745.1 Alphaproteobacteria bacterium
AAGCCTTGCCGAAAGCCTGTTGTCCATTAATGACGATGCGCATGGCTTGCCTTCTCCCCAGCATTTCCAAAGCAATTCAAAATCGGTTGACCGCGACGTAGAGTCGCTTTCATCACACAGCCTACAGCCTTAGTATATTTACCGACAGTTCAACAACCGGAAAGGCCATGCCATGCCCTTCAATGGCAAGGTTCGTGACGCCGCGCCATCAGCCCCAGCGCAGGCCGCCCCCGCTCAGGCTGGCCCCGCCTTCCCCACAACCCGCATGCGCCGCAACCGCCGCACCGACTGGTCACGCCGGTTGACGCAAGAGAACGTGCTGACGCCGGCGGATTTCATCTGGCCGATCTTCGTGCGCGAGGGCGACAATCTGCAAGAGCCGGTCGAGGCCATGCCCGGCGTGGTGCGCTACTCGTGCGATACCGTCGCCGACGCGGTGGGCGAGGCCAAGGATCTCGGCATTCCCGTGGTCGCGATCTTTCCCTTCATCGAGCCCGACCTGAAGGACGCTCGAGGGTCGATCTCGATCCAGGAGGACAATCTGGTCTGCCGGGCCATCCAGGCGATCAAGGCCGCCCACCCGGGTATCGGCGTGCAATGCGACGTGGCGCTGGACCCCTTCACCAGCCACGGCCATGACGGCGTGCTGGACGAAAACGGCGAAATCATCAACGACGACACGGTCGATGTGCTGTGCCAGCAGGCGCTGATCCAGGCCCAGGCCGGGTGCGATGTGATCTCGCCCTCGGACATGATGGACGGGCGCATCGGCGCGGTGCGGCACGCCTTGGATACTCACGACTTTGGCCATGTTCAGATCCTGGCCTATTCCGCCAAATACGCCTCGGCCTTCTATGGCCCGTTTCGCGAGGCCGTGGGCTCGGCCTCGACCCTGGGCACCGCCAGCAAGGCGACTTACCAGATGAACCCGGCCAATACCGACGAGGCGCTGCGCGAGGTCGCGCTGGACATCGCCGAGGGCGCGGACATGGTGATGGTCAAGCCCGGCATGCCCTATCTCGACGTGATCCGCCGGGTGAAGGACAGGTTCGGGATGCCGACCTATGGCTATCAGGTCTCCGGTGAGTACTCGATGATCCAGGCGGGCGCGCTGAACGGTTGGATCGACGGCGAGAAATGCATGATGGAGAGCCTGATGGCCTTCAAGCGCGCCGGCGCCGATGGGGTGCTGAGCTATTTCTCGGTCGAGGCCGCCAAAGTGCTGAAGCGGGGATGACGCCCCCACAATTCGAGCGGCTCGGCGGGACTTTCGCCTCAAGGGTCACTGACCTCGATATCACCCGCCCCTTGGATACCGGGACGATCGGCGCCCTGGACGCGGCGATGGCCGAGCACGCGGTGCTGATCTTCGAGCGCACCGGCCTCGACGAGGAAGGACTGCATCGTTTCGCGCGGTCCTTCGGGGAACTGGACATCGGCTTCAAGCGGGTCTCGCGGGCGCCCACGCGCTTCAAATATGACGAGACCCTGGATATGTCGAATGTCGGGGTCGACGGCGCGGTGGTACCGCCGGATCATCGCAAGATCGTCGGCAATATCGCCAACCAGCTCTGGCATACCGACAGCTCGTTCCAGAAACCGGCGGCGAAATACTCTTTCCTGCTTTCCGAAGTTACTACGAGTTGGGGCGGCGAGACCGAGTTCGCCGACATGCGCGCCGCCCATGACCGACTGTCGGTCCGCACCCGTGAGCGGCTTGCTGGTCTGATCGCCGAGCATGACGCGCTGCACTCCCGGCTTTCCCTTGGCGATACGCATTACGACGAAGCGCAGCGCCAGACATTTCCACCGGTCGATTGGCCCCTCGTGCGCCATCACCCGGATACCGGCGCCGCTTATCTCTATATCGGCGCGCACGCCCATCGCATTCACGGCATGACCGTGCCCGAGGCCCGCATGCTGCTGATGGATCTGTTGGAAGAGGCCACCCGCGCGGAATACGTCTATCGCCACGCCTGGAACGTCGGCGACCTGATCATCTGGGACAATCGGACGACCTTGCACAGAGGCCGGGCCTTTGATCTTTCCGAACGCCGGGAATTGAAGCGCGTCTCCACGTTGGACGAGGCCAGCGCGGCGTAGCGATCCCGATGGCGGGTTCCGGGGAATCCCGCCAAGCCGGATAGTTGGCCCCGCCTGTTGATATTTGGCCGGAACTTTTCCTGTTAATTCGTTGTTCTCTTTTAGAGTCGGCCTTGTTATAGTCCGCCCTGGGAAAAAATTGCCTAGTACCTCTTTACGGGGGTCGACCGAAGATGTATAAAATTTTACATAAATTCGCGAAGCCGGTCGGTCGCGATATCCGGTACCGGCGCCTGATGGAAGACGACGCGGTCGCGAGCATGATCCAGCGAGCGGTCGCCGGGGAGACATCGAGATGAATCCTTTCGCCGATCTAATCCGCAACCTCGGCCCGGTCCGGGTCGCCGCCCTGGTCGCCACGGGTATCGCGGTCCTGGGCTTTTTCATCTTACTAAGCTCACGCCTCACGTCCGGCGGCACCGCCCTGCTCTATGGCGATCTCGACCCGACCGATAGCGGGCAGATCGTCCAGGTTCTCGAGTCGCAAAAAATCCCCTACGACGTGAAGGCCAACGGCACGCAGATCTTCGTGCCCGGAGACCAGGTTCTTCAACTCCGCGTATCCCTCGCCGAACAAGGCCTGCCGGGCGGCGGTTCCGTCGGTTATGAAATCTTCGATGACAATCAGGGCATCGGCACCACCGGTTTCGTGCAGAACGTCAATCTGGTCCGCGCGCTGGAAGGTGAGCTCTCCCGCACGATCAGCGCCATGCGTAATGTCCGGGGGGCGCGCATTCACTTGGTCATGCCGCGCCGGGAGCTGTTCAGCCGCGAGCGTCAGGAAGCCAGCGCCTCGGTCGTTCTCCAGGTCCAGGGCTCGGGTCGCCTCGGCAAGGAGCAGGTATCGGCCATCCAGCATCTCATCGCCGCCGCCGTCCCCAATCTCAGCCCCGATCAGATCTCCATCCTGGACGATCGTGGCCAGTTGCTTGCTCGGGGCGAGGGCGAAGGCGAGTCATCGACCGCCGCCAGCACCGCCGAGGACATGCGGCTCGGCTTCGAGAATCGGATGCGCCAATCAGTGGTCGAGCTTCTCGAGCGCACCGTTGGCTTGAACCGGGTCCGCGCCGAGGTCACCGCCGATATCGACTATGACCGGATTGTCGAGAACGCCGAAATCTTCGATCCCGACAGCCAGGTCGCGCGCTCCACGCAGACGGTTCAGGAAAACGAAAGCAGCAACGAGTCCGAGGATCAAAACACGGTCACGGTGCAAAACAACCTGCCGGAAACCGAGGCCGGTGCCGCGGGCACCGGCAACTCCGCGTCCAACCAGGTCACCCGGAGCGAGGAGACGGTCAACTTCGAGATCACCAAGACGATCCGAAATCGCGTCAAGGAATCCGGCGAGATCAAGCGCCTCTCCGTCGCGGTCCTGGTCGACGGCGTCTATATCGAGAACGAAGACGGCGACCAAGTCTGGCAGCCGCGCAAGGCCGAGGAACTGGAGCAGCTCGAAACCTTGGTAAAGTCCGCCGTCGGATTTGACGGCAAGCGCGGCGACACGGTCGAAATCGTTAACATGCAGTTCGTCAAGCTTGAGCCGCTGGAGTTCGATGATGGCTCGCTCGTGTTCGGTATCTCCAAGGAAGAGTTCTTGCAACTCGCCGAGGTCTTGGTCCTCGCGGTCGTCGGGCTCCTGGTGATCCTGCTGGTGGTTCGCCCGGTCCTGACCAGGCTCTTCGAGTCCATGCCGACGGCGCTGGCCTCGACCCCGTCCAGCGCGGCTGCCTTGGCCGCCGGTGAAGGCGCCGCGGTCGCACAGCTGACCGGGCCCGGCGCGACGGCGGACATGGCTGAGTTACTTGAGGATGAAGCCGAGGAGAGCCTGCTCGACCAGATGATCGACATTAATCAGGTCGAGGGTCGGGTCCGCGCGAGCTCGCTTAAGAAGATCGGCGAGATCGTGGATAAGCATCCCGAAGAGGCCGTCGCGATTATCCGCAATTGGATGTACCAGGAAGCTGGCGGCGGCGCGCCATGATCGCCCCACTAAGCGTCTCGCCGTGTCACTAAGCCGGCTTTAGCCTCACAACCTCCGGAGACCCACCCGCGCTCATGCAGAAATTCTTGTTCAACCAGAGTTTCGACGAGGAAATCATCGCGCTGCAGCGGCAACAAGAGGCCGAGCGGCTTGAGGCGGAGCGTATCGCCGAGGAGAACGCGCCACCGACCTTCACCGTCGAGGAAATGGAGACGGCCAAGCTGGTCGCGCATCAGCAAGGCATGCAAGAGGGCAAGGCCGAGGCAATGTCCTCAATCGAACAGCAGGCCAATCTGACCTTGGATCTCGTGCTCCGGCAAATCGGCGATCTTCTGACGCAGTACAAGAATTGGACTCATGAGGTTCATCACGACTCGATCAGCATGGCGGTCGCGATCATGCGAAAGCTCGCCCCGGAATTGCTGCGTGGCTCCGAGCTGCCGCAGGTCGAGCATATCGTCAACGAAGCCTTTCAATTCCTCACGGACCAGCCGAAAGTCATGATCCGCGTCGCCAGCGATCTGGAAGCCCCGCTTAGCGACAAAGTGCACCTCATGGCCTCGCGCGTCGGCTACGAGGGTCAGGTCGTGCTGACCGGTGACCCCGAGTTGGAACTGACCGATTGCCGCATATCCTGGCACGCCGGCGCGGTGGAGCGCTCCTTGGACGAGACCTGGATGTTGATCGACGAAATGGTCGACCGGGTTTTGCGAGGCCTGCCGGCACGGGATCATCCCGACCCGATCCCCGTCGAAGCCGACACTGGGGACGAAGAGGACGCCGGGGACGAAGAGAGCGCTGGGGACGAGGAGATTGATCCGGCTTCCGAGGCCACGACGGAGACCGAGGTGGCGGATGACGATGTGGTCGACCAAGACCTGGCGAGACCTACGAACGCCCAGGACGGTGACACGACCACGGTCGGCGCCTCTTCTGAAGATTTGGCCGAGAGCGCATCCACCGATCTCGACGCGAGTGAAGATGTCGGTGAAGACATCATGCCCGACTCCGATCGGGACGAATCCAATCAAGCTGAAACCGACCACCCCGAACCCGATCAACCCGAGGCCCGGCGGGCGCTCGCATCCGAGGAGTAGACCATGGCTGACGACAATGATCTGAATTTGGCCGATCTCGATGGCGACGAGCCCATGGAGGTGGAAGAGGATGAAGATGTCGAGGAAATGTTCGCCGACGACGCGAACAATCAAATCACCGCCCGTGAATTGGAGGCGGTCTATGACATTCCCGTCCAGGTTTCCGCTGTTCTCGGCAAGCAAACCATGCAGGTAAGCCAACTCCTGAAACTGGGACGTGGCGCGGTCGTTGAATTGGACCGCAAGGTCGGCGAGGCCATCGATATTTACGTAAACAACCGTCTCGTCGCCCGCGGCGAAGTCGTGATCGTCGACGAACGTCTCGGCGTGACCATGACGGAAATCATCAAATCCGATCGCGCCGGCTGATCGCGCCTGGAGTAAAAACGTGACTAACCTTCGGCACCAAGAAAGCAGGCTCCATGGCTGACCCCGCCGCCGCCACCTCCGATCAAGGCGGACGCCGCGCGGGTCGGCGCGTCGAGCTGCCGCCGTCACGGCGCGGTTTCGACGCCGCGCTGGTATTCGGACTGATCTTTGCGTTCGCGCTTGTCGCGGCGGCGCTTGTGATCGGCGGCTCCGTCAGTTCGTTTTACAACACCCCCGCCCTTTTGATCGTTCTGCTCGGGACCTTCGCGGTTACAACCGTCTCATTTACCTTTCGCGAAGTGATGGCCTCCATGGCGCGGATCATGACCGTCATGTTTCCCAAGAGCCATGCCGCCCGCCCGGCCTGCGAGCGCATTCTCCATCTCGCCTCGATCAGTCGGGAGCATGGGGTCTTGGCGCTGGAGTCCGCTCTTCCCCAACTCAGGGGCGAACCGTTTCTACAGCGCGCGATCGCGTTGACCGTCGACGGAAGCGATCAAGAACAAGTCGCGCGCGTTCTCAAGCGCGAGATCGAAACGATCGCCGACCAACAAGAACGCATGGCCAGCGTGTTGCGCCGGGCGGCGGAAGTCGCGCCGGCCATGGGCCTGATCGGCACGCTTGTCGGGCTTATCCAACTTCTCGGCAATCTGGACGACCCGTCGCAAATCGGCCCGGCGATGGCGGTCGCGCTGCTAACCACGTTCTATGGGGCGGTGATGGCCTACATGGTGTTCGCGCCGATCGCGGCGAAGCTGGATCGCAACACGACCGAGGAAATCCTGGCTTACGAGATCTACATGGCCGGCGCGCTGTCGGTATGCCGGCAGGAGAACCCGCGCCTGCTCGAGACCTATTTGAACACCAAGTTGCCGTTGTCCGAGCGACTGGACTATTTCGGATGACAAGCCCAATCCGAACGACGCCGAACGAACCGATGCCGGACCGGATAACGCCGGAACGAGACAGACAAGGGAGAGTGCCATGCGGTTGCTGATTGTTGGAATGCTCGAGGGGCATATCAGCACTGCCGGGCAGATCGCGATTTCGCGTGGCGCCAAGGTCAGTCAGGTCGACAGTATCGAAGCCGGCCTTCACGCTCTGCGCGGAGGTCAGGGCGCCGACCTTGTCATGATCGACATCAAGCTGTCGGTCGCGAAATTCATGCGCAGTATGAAGGACGAGAGGATCAATACCCCCGTCGTCGCTTGCGGTGTCAGCAATGATCCGGATGCCGCGGTCGCCGCCATCAAGGCCGGCGCCAAGGAATATATCCCGCTGCCGCCGAACCCGGAGATGATCGCCGCCGTCCTCCAGGCGGTCTCCGAGGAACAGACCTCCGTAATCTTCAAGGATCCGGTGATGGCCGGAACCCTGAAGCTGGCGAACCAGATCGCGCCGTCGGACGCCAGCGTCCTGATCACCGGCGAGTCTGGAACTGGTAAGGAAGTTCTGGCCCGCTATATCCACACCAAGAGCAAGCGTGGTAGCGAGAAATTCGTCTCGGTTAACTGCGCGGCGATTCCCGACAATCTTTTGGAATCGGAATTGTTCGGCCACGAGAAAGGCGCGTTCACCGGCGCCGTGGCCAGGCGCGTCGGCAAGTTCGAGGAAGCCGATGGTGGTACCTTGCTGCTCGATGAGATCAGCGAAATGGATATTCGCCTGCAAGCAAAACTGCTGCGCGCGATCCAGGAGCGCGAGATTGATCGGGTCGGCGGCACCCAACCGGTGAAGATCGACATCCGCGTGATCGCAACCTCGAACCGCGACCTCGAACGCCACGTGAACGAAGAGAAATTCCGCGAAGATCTGTATTTCCGCCTCAATGTTTTCAATCTGCAACTGCCGGCGCTTCGGGCTCGCCCCGCGGATGTTCGGGTTCTGGCGGAACATTTCGGCGACAAATACGCGGAGGCCAACGGATTGCCCTCCCGGCCGATTTCCGAGGCCGCGATGAAGCGGCTTGAGGGTCATCACTGGCGCGGCAATGTTCGCGAGCTGGAAAACACCATGCATCGCGCGGTGCTTCTGGCGGCGGGTGACGAGATTGACGGTGATGCGATCATGCTGACCGGCGAGGCCCAGGCCGAAGATACCGCCCCGGCCCCGGCCGCCTCTTCGCTACCGCCTCTCGGAGGAGCCACCGCCTCGGCCGCCGCGCCGCCGCCGATGATGAGCAACCCGGCGCCAGAAACCGGAGCCGAGGACGCCTCCGCCATGGTCGGGCGCACGGTCGCGGATGTCGAACGCCAACTCATCATCAACACCCTGGAGCATTGCCTAGGCAATCGGACCCATGCCGCCACGATCCTCGGCATTTCAATCCGTACCCTGCGCAACAAGCTCAAGGCGTATTCCGAGGCCGGCTTGCAGGTACCGCCCGCCGGCGAGTCGGAACGGGCACTCGTTTGATTCATTGAAACCCCAGGCACAATCAATAGGTCGGGATGACTGACGCATCCAATCAAGGACCAGAGGAAGCGACCGGCGGAGGTTTCTCCAGCGCCGATATCCTCGGACAGATCGCGAAGCGGGGCGATATCGCCCTCGCCTTGGGCGTTGTCGGGATCCTGTCCGTTCTCATCCTGCCGATGCCGACCTGGCTTCTGGACCTGACGCTCGGCGTGTCCATCGCGTTCTCGGTCCTGATCCTGATGACCGTGCTGTTCATCCAGAGGCCCTTGGATTTCAACGCTTTTCCGATGATCTTGCTGATCGCGACGATGTTGAGATTGTCGCTCAATCTCGCGTCGACGCGGCTGATCCTGGCCGAGGGCCATACCGGGACCGACGCGGCGGGCCAGGTCATCGAGGCTTTCGGCCAGTTCATGATGGCCGGTAATCCGGTTATCGGCGTTATCGTTTTCGCCATTTTGGTCATCGTGAACTTCATCGTGATCACCAAGGGCTCCGGCCGGATCGCCGAGGTTTCCGCCAGGTTCAGCCTCGACGCCATGCCCGGCAAACAAATGGCCATCGACGCCGACCTGTCCTCGGGCCTGATTAACGAGGACGAAGCCCGCAAGCGTCGCGAGGATCTGAACTCCGAAAGCACCTTCTTCGGGGCCATGGACGGCGCGTCGAAATTCGTTCGCGGCGATGCCATCGCCGGGTTGCTGATCACCCTGATCAACGTGCTCGGCGGCATTATCATCGGTGTTGCCCAGCAAGACCTCGACTTTGGCCAGGCCACCCAAACCTACACGTTGCTCACCGTCGGCGACGGATTGGTCAGCCAGATCCCAGCCCTGATCGTCTCGACCGCCGCCGGCATGCTCGTCACCAAGAGCGGCACTTCCGGCTCCACCGACAAGGCGATCTTCAGCCAGCTCGGCGGCTATCCCAAGGCATTGGCGCTCAGTGCCTTCCTGATGGTCATTCTTTCGCTGCTCCCCGGCATTCCGATGATCCCGTTCCTGGCTCTGGCGGGAATAATCGCGGGAGGCGGGTTCCTGCTGAACCGCAGCCGCGACGAAGCCGAGGCACAGGCGGAGATGCTGGCGCTCGAGGATCAACACGCGCCGCTTCCGGAAGAGCCGATTTCCTCGGCCCTGCATATCGACCTCGTGCGATTGGAACTCGGCTACGGCCTGCTGCCCCTGGTAAGCACCGAGACCGAGGGCCAGAAGCTTACCGATCAGATCAAATCGCTACGCCGGCAGCTCGCCGCCGAAAGCGGCTTCATCATGCCCCAGGTGCGCATCCAGGATAACCTGCAGCTACCCGCCAATACCTACGTTATCCGGATCAAGGAGATCGAGGTCGGACGCGGCGATATCCGGCCGAACCGGCTACTGGTGATGGATCCGAGCGGCCAGCCCATTGACCTGCCCGGTACCGAGACCGTGGAGCCGACCTTCGGCCTACCCGCCATGTGGGTCGACCCGGACAATCGCGAGGAAGCGATGTTCAAGGGTTATACGGTCGTCGACCCCTCAACCGTCGTGACCACCCATATCACCGAGGTCATCCGAGACAACATGCCGGAGCTGTTGTCCTATACCGAGACCCAGAAGCTGTTGGACGAGTTGCCGGCCCAACACCAGAAACTGGTCGGCGACGTGGTCCCCGCGTTGATCGCGGTCGGCGGCGTGCAGAGGGTCCTTCAGAATCTGCTCGGCGAACGGGTCTCGATCCGGGATCTTCCGACCATACTGGAAGGCATATCCGAGGCCTGCGCCTTCACACGCAACGTCACTCAGATCACCGAGCATGTACGCACGCGCCTTGCGCGACAGATCAGCGAGCAGAATTCCAGCATCGACGGCTTTATCCCTCTCGTGACCATGTCGCCGGATTGGGAGCAGGTCTTCGCGGAATCGATCATCGGCCAGGGCGACGAGCGCCAGCTCTCGATGCCGCCGAGCCAATTACAGCAGTTCATCTCGAATGTGCGAACCGTCATGGATCAGTTCGGACAGGCCGGAGAAGCGCCGGTCATGCTGACTTCCCCCGCCGCGCGGCCCTTCGTGCGCTCGATCATCGAGCGCTTCAGGCCCCAGACCATCGTGATGTCGCAGAACGAGATCCATCCCAAGGCCAAGATCAGAACCCTGGGGCAAGTCTGATGACGTGTTCCTCAATTCTCTTTTTCGAAACCCGCGGCTGGCCCGCTCAAGGCGAGTGATTAATCGATGCGGTTGAAAACCTTTTCCGCGCCGTCGATGTCCGAGGCCATGCTTATGGTCAAGGAGCATTTCGGAGGAGACGCCATCATCGTTTCCTCCCAGAAGGGAGAGAACGGGCTTGGCGTGCGCATTACAGCCGCGGTCGACCATGTCGAGGAAGACCATGCCTTTGACGACGAAATGGGTTTTGAGGACTTTCCCGATCCCATGGACGCGATTGGCGACGCGCTGACCCATCACGGCGCACCCGCCAGTGTTACCGACAAGATCCTGAACCTGGCGGGTGACCTGTCCCTGGACGATAGCCATCTCAGCCTCACGGGCGCACTTGATCAAGCGTTTAGTTTCGCCCCGCTTCCGGAGTTGAAGAAAGGCGGCACGGTCATGCTCGTCGGATTGCCCGGCGCCGGCAAGACGGTCACCACCGCCAAGCTGGCGACCCAGGCGGTGCTTGGCCGGGGCAGCGTCAATGTCATCACCACCGACACCATTCGCGCCGGCGGCTTTCAGCAACTCGAGGCCTTCACCAAGATCCTGGAAATCGATCTGATGAGCGCCGGCTCGCCCTCGGAGCTGAAAGACGCGATGATCGCGGGTATTCCGGGCGCTGGAACGATCATCGACTGCGCCGGAGGCAATCCCTTCGACAAGAAAGACCTCAAGCGTCAGCGCGACCTCATTCAGGCCGTCGAAGCGGAGGTTATCCTGCTGCTCGCCGATGGAACGGACCCGCTTGAGGCCGCGGATATCGCGGAGATCTACCGCGATCTCGGCGCAAGTGGGCTGATCACGACGCGGATCGACGTCGCCCGCCGACATGGCGCCCTGCTGAGCGCGGCAAGCGCCGGCGAGCTGGTGATTCGGGGCGGCGGCATGGGCCCCAGCGTGACCGATGGCCTCAAACCGCTCAACCCGGTCGCCTTGGCACGACTATTGCTCCCCGATACGGAGGACGCGGCGTCCGACGCCGGCGCCGCCACAACGCGTGGCTCATATGTATAGAGCCAAGACACGAATTCGCGGGCTGGATAACCAGCCTCAAGCCCGGTACGCGCCATGCGCGGCCATAACCAAGGATGCTCTGATATGAACGCATCTCCCAAGGCCCAAACTCCTCAAGGCGCGAGCCAGAAGCTGGAAAAGGGACGCAATATCATCGCGGTGGCGTCCGGCAAGGGTGGGGTCGGCAAGACTTGGTTTTCGGTCACCCTGACCCACGCCTTCGCGCAACATGGTCAACGGGCGCTGCTGTTTGACGCGGATCTCGGCCTCGCCAATGTCGATATTCAACTGGGCCTCATGCCCCAGCGCGATCTCGGCGGCGTCATCTCGGGACGTCTTTCGCTCGAGCAGGCAAAAATTCACTACGCGGACGGCAATTTCGATGTATTGGCCGGACGATCCGGGTCCGGAAGCCTGGCCGCCCTGCCGCCCAACCGCCTGGCAACGCTCGGCACCGACCTTGTACATATGGCGAGCCGATACGACCGGGTGATCATGGATCTCGGCGCGGGGATCGACCGCACCGTGCGCGGTCTCTCCAGCCGGGCCGGCACGATCATCGTGGTGACTTCGACCGAGCCGACATCGCTTACCGACGCCTATGCGTTCATCAAGGTGACCATGCAGGCCAATCCGTCGGCGGATGTGCGGGTGGTGATCAATTCCTGCGCGACCCATGCCGAGGGGCGCCGCACCTACGAAACCCTGCGCAAGGCATGCGACAGTTTCCTGAAATACGCCCCCCCGCTTCTCGGCGTTATCCGACGCGACCCCAAGGTTCTGGAATCGATCCGCAATCAAATTCCGCTGCTGACGCGGTTTCCCAATTGCAATGCCGCGGATGACGTGGGCGGCGTACTCGACAATCTGCTTGAGAGCAGGTGAGCACGATCCAACCAACGCCGCCGTCCGGAGCGACGGCACAAGGCCCCGCCACCACCACCGCGCGGATCACGTCCGGCGTGCAAGCGCTCGCCAATACCCGGCCAGGCGGAACCGTCCAAGTCCAGGTGACGTCCGTCTCCCCCGGCGGCCAAGTGACGTTCTCGGCGCCCGGCGGCGAGATCACGGTCCAAACCAGCGGTTCGAACAGTCGACAAACACCGTCCCAAGGGACCGGCCAGTCCGGCGGGCAAGCCGGGAACCAAGCCGGGGGGCAATCAACCGGTCAATCAGCCGAGCAAACTCAAGGGCGCGCGCCGGCGACACTTAAGCCAGGCGATATCTATACCTTGAGAGCGGGCCCCCGGGGCTCCGATACGGTCTCACTCACACCCCAACGCGCCGCGCCTCCCCCCTCCGCCGATCCGGCGGCCCCGCCACCGCCCCGCGCCGAGGGGTCGGTTCCGGCCCGCCTCGTGCCCGGCGCCATCACCACGGCGACGATCATTCCACGCCCCGGCGATGCCCCCA
>JADHLJ010000105.1 GCA_016780745.1 Alphaproteobacteria bacterium
CGGGCGGAGAGCAACAGCGGGTCGCCATCGTGCGCTCGATCGCCAATGTCCCGGCCGTGATGCTCGCCGACGAGCCGACCGGCAACCTTGACCCGCAAACCTCCGCCGAAGTGTTCGCGCAGCTCCGGCGTATCGTCGAGGCGACAGAGATCGCCGCGCTTGTCGCCACCCACAATCTTGACCTCGCGCGGATCATGGACCGGATCGTGACGCTGGATGGTGGAAAGCTGGTCCCATTCGAGTAGGTTCACTCGGATGAGCAGATCGGTATTTCCCGCGAAATCATCCACAAGATACTGTGGATAAGTTCCTTCCTGTGCCAACATAGTGCGGTCGTTCTCGACCTGTTCCCGCTGACCGCGACCCCGGTACGTGGCATTCTCTCGGGCATTGGGAGAACCCGCCATGTCGCATGCCGATTTCGTTCATTTGACCACCCGCACCGCCTATTCGCTCGCCGAGGGGGCGATCAAGGTGAAAGAGCTGGTGGGCCTGTGCCAGGACGCGCGCATGCCTGCCGTCGCGGTCTGCGATAGCGGCAATCTGTTCGGCGCGTTGGAGTTTTCCGTCACCGCCGCCAAGGGGGGCGTCCAACCCATTGTCGGCGCGACCGTCAACATCCGGCGGGGCGCGAGCGATGACGCCGGGCGGCTGCGTGTGGTTGGCGGCACCAGTCACATCGCCCAGGCGCCAGACCACCTGGTTCTGATCGCGCAGAATGACGCCGGGTACCGCAATCTGCTGGATCTGGTCAGCCAGGCCTTCCTCGAGGGTGATGGCTCCGAGGTTCCGCAGATCACCATGGCGGACCTGGAGGGCAAAACGGCGGGGTTGATCGCCTTGACCGCCGGCACCAGCGGCGCCGTGGGGCGCTTGCTGCTGGAGGATCGCAAGGCCGACGCCGAGGCCCTGCTTAAGGATCTCCACCGGCTCTTCGACGACCGGCTCTATGTTGAGCTACAGCGTCATTTCATCGAGAGCGAACGGCGCATCGAGCCGGATCTTGTCGATCTCGCCTATAAGCACGAGCTTCCGCTGGTCGCGACGAATGACTGCCATTTCGCCAACGAGGACATGTACGAGGCGCATGACGTGCTGCTCTGCATCGCCGAGTCGACCACGATCAGCAATCCCAAGCGCCGGCAGGTCACTCCGCACCATCGCTTCAAATCCGCCGAGGAGATGCGCGAGCTGTTCGCCGATCTGCCGGAGGCCGCGGACAACACCCTGGTGATCGCCCAGCGCTGTAGCTTCATGCCCACGACCCTGGACCCGATCTTGCCGGCCTTTACCACCGGCGAGGGTCGCGACGAGGCGGACGAACTTCGGGTCATGGCCGAGCAAGGCCTGGAAGGGCGGCTGGAGCGGCACGTCTATACCGAGGACATGGACGAGGCGGCCAGGGCCGAGGCCGCGGTGGCCTATCGCGAGCGTCTGGCAATGGAACTCGGCGTCATCAACCAGATGGGCTTTCCCGGGTATTTCCTGATCGTCGCCGACTTCATCCAGTGGGCCAAGGCGCAGGGCATCCCCGTTGGACCGGGACGCGGGTCCGGCGCAGGCTCGGTGGTGGCCTGGGTGTTGCTGATCACCGATCTTGACCCGCTGCGTTGGGGATTGCTGTTCGAGCGCTTCCTGAATCCCGAGCGTGTGTCGATGCCGGATTTCGACATCGATTTCTGCCAGGACCGCCGGGGCGAGGTGATCGAGTACGTCCAGCACAAATACGGGCGCGACCGGGTGGCCCAGATCATCACCTTCGGTAAGTTGCAAGCCCGCGCGGTCTTGCGCGACGTGGGCCGGGTTCTGGAAATGCCCTACGGTCAGGTCGACCGGATCTGCAAGCTGGTGCCGAACAATCCGGCCAATCCCGTGACCTTGGGCGAGGCGATCGACAGCGAGCCGGAACTACGACGTCAGCGCGATGACGACGAGGCGGTCCGCACTCTGATCACCATAGGCCTCAAGCTCGAAGGGTTGTATCGCAACGCCTCGACACACGCCGCCGGCGTGGTCATCGGCGACCGGCCCTTGAAGGAACTGGTGCCGCTGTATCGTGACCCCCGATCCGACATGCCGGCGACACAGTTCAATATGAAATGGGTGGAGCCGGCCGGACTGGTGAAGTTTGATTTCTTGGGCCTGAAAACCCTGTCGGTTCTGCAGAAGGCGGTCGAGATGGTTGCCGATCGCGGCATCACCATCGACCTACAGGCCGTGCCGCTGGATGACGCCAAGACCTACGAGATGATCAGCCGGGCCGACAGCACCGGGGTGTTCCAGCTTGAAAGTTCCGGCATGCGCGACGTTCTGCGTCGGATGAAGCCCGACCGCTTCGAGGACATCATCGCGCTGGTGGCGCTGTATCGCCCGGGGCCGATGGCGAATATTCCGAGTTATATTTCGCGCAAGCACGGCGAGGAGACCGTCGATTACATGCATCCCAAGCTGGAGCCGGTCTTGGCCGAGACCTTCGGGATCATGATTTATCAGGAGCAGGTTCAGCAGGCCGCCCAGGTCCTGGCCGGCTATACCCTTGGAGGCGCTGATTTGCTGCGCCGGGCCATGGGTAAGAAAATCCAGGCCGAGATGGACGCGCAACGCGAGACCTTCGTAAAGGGCAGTGTCGAACACGGTGTCGACGAAGCCAAGGCCTCCTCGATCTTCGATACCATCGCGGCTTTCGCTGGATACGGCTTTAACAAGAGTCACGCGGCGGCCTACGCGCTGGTCGCCTATCACACGGCCTATATGAAGGCGAACTATCCGGTTGAGTTTCTGGCCGCGTCGATGACCTACGATATGGGGAACACCGACAAGCTGAACGTCTTTCGCCAGGAACTACAGTCCCAGGGGATCACCTTGCTGCCGCCCGACGTCAACCGATCTGGTCGGAACTTTCAGGTCGAGACATTGCCGGATGGCGCGCTGGCGGTTCGCTACGCGCTCGCGGCGATCAAGAATGTTGGCGGCCCGGCGATGGTCACGCTGGTGGCCGAGCGCGCGGAAAATGGCCGTTATGCCTCGCTCGCGGATTTTGCCACGCGGATCGACAGCCGCTCGGTCAACAAGCGCAGCCTGGAGAACCTGGTGCGCTCTGGGGCGATGGACGAGCTGGAGAAAAACCGGGCCCGATTGTTTGACGGCGCCGATGTTGTCCTGCGTCACGCGACCGCCGCCGCCGAGGAGCGCGCCTCGGATCAGGTGAACCTATTCGGCGGGGATGACAGCGCGACGGAGGTGCAAATCAATCTTCCGGCGCGCCATGACTGGTCGGCGATGGATCGCCTTCAACATGAGTTCGACGCCATCGGCTTCTATCTCTCGGCGCACCCGTTGGACGCTTATGGCCCGGCGCTGGAGCGGGTCGGGGTGGTGGAATCCACGGGCGTCGCGGCCACCTTGGCTGCCAAGGGAGGAACCGGACGAATAAACCTCGCCGGTATCATCGGCGCCAGCCGGGTGCGCACCAACCAGCGTGGCAACAAATACGCCTTCGTACAGATGAGTGACCGGTCCGGCGTGTTCGAGATCACCGTCTTCTCGGAGGTGCTTGCCGAGGCGCGCGCGTTGCTCGACAGCGCCGAGCCGCTTCTGGTGCGCGTGGATGCCAAGACCGAGGAAGGTTCGGTCCGGCTGATCGCCACCCGCATTCAAGCGCTGGACGGCGCCATGCAGCAGGCGGCCAAGGGCTTGAAAGTCTATCTGAAGGATGTCGGGACAGTGAGCCAATTGAAAACCGTGCTCTCGCAGCACGGGCGTGGGCGTGGGCAAGTCAAGCTGGTGGTGCAGACCCCGGCTCAGGAAATCGACATTCCGCTCCCCGAATCGTATCAGATCGATGCGCGCATCAGGTCGGCGGTGAAGTCGTTGCCTGGCATCGTGGATGTGCGCGACATTTAAGGAGGCGAGCCGCATGCGGGACGTTGTTGGAACCTGGCGATTGGTGGACGGTGTCGCGACCACCGACGCGGGCGAGCCCATGGCTCCGCCCTATGGGGGCGAGAAGGCGATGGGGCGGGTGACCTTGAACGCCGACGGGCGGATGGTCGCGGTCCTGTGTGACGGCCGCGTCGACATTCCCGAAGGAGAAACCCGCGACTACACATCCTATTGCGGTCAATACACCTTCGATGGCGAAACCTTGAGCACGCGGGTCGATGCGTGCTCCGACCCCGCGCGTTTCGGCACAGATCAGGTGCGCCAGGTGAGTTTCGACGGCGATCTCATGGTCTTGCGACCGCCGCCTCGGGTGATCGACGGCGTGGTCCAGCATCGTGTGCTGCGTTGGGAGAAAATCGCCGATATCTGATGGCGCGCGGTAACTGTTCGGGCGCGAAACTGGATTATCAGTCGTGCTCGTTGGAGCCTGTAAGCGCGGCGAGCCGTTGACGCAGGAGCCCGACCTCTCGGGCTAACGCGGCGCGCTCCCGGTAGCTTTTCTGGGAAAGCTCAAACAGGATCATGTACTGGCGTGGATGAACGACCGAGAGGCGGTTGCGATCGGTTTTGTCGGCCTGTTCCCGTAGTTTAGGACTGGCCGCGAGGGCTTCCTCGGATGCGAATAGCAGGATGTTCTGCTGATACCACCAACTGATTGACGGATCCCGCCAGACCCGTGAGCGGATCGGGTCGATGGTTCGATAGCCCCGCCGCTCGAAACGCTCGGCCCAAACGTCCTGCCATTCCAGATTGATATGGCCGTCGCCGAGCTGTCCCGGAGTGGCGGCGGAGAACAGAACCACCGGAGCGAGCGCGACCAGTTCATCGACGATACTTTCGGCTCGTTCGGGCGGGAGATGCTCAACGACTTCCAAGGTCATCGCCAGGTCGTGGCGCGCCAGGGCGGGCAGGGGCTGGCTCAAATCCCTGGGTATGAAATCGTCGACCGGAATTTCCAGCATGGCTCGGTCGACATGGTCGCCGTCGAGGCCGAGGGTTCGCGTGGCTCCCAACTCGCGCCAGACCGACAGCCAGATCGCGTTGCCGCAGCCGATATCAACGACCGATGAGACCGGGCCGATGAGGTCCAGTACCATCGGCGCGATCGTGCGGGCCGCGTGACGGGAGGTCTCGCGGATCTCGTCGTAGAACTGTTTATCGTAATTCGCCATCTAGGCGGGATACCGAGCCCCGGATGGGATTGCAAGGTTTTGACGAGAGACCATGGGAGTGCGTCGGCCGCGCGTGTTCAGTTCAGGTCCAGAACCATGCGATAATTCGTCAATGCCACGCCCTGGCGTATCTGTGTTTGCTCGTGTGTCACGCGCCAACCTTGTCGCTCGAAGAAGTGACGCGCCAGATGACTGGCATCGGTGGTGAGCGTCCGCTGGCCCGTGTCTCGCGCGGACCCGATGAGGCTGTCGTACAAGGCCTTGGCGACGCCAGAGCCAACCCTGTCGGCGCGAACAAAGGCCAGGTCGAGATAGCCGTCGTTTCGCAGCGTCATAAACCCCGCGAGCCCCTGGCTATCCTCGGCGAGCAATGTCGTGGCGCCGGCGAGACGCTCATGCCAGGGGCCAAGATCCGGTATGCCAGGTGACCAAGCCTGCCGTTGGGCGCGGCTGTAGCCGGGGCCGACGGCATCGCGCACGGTTTCGTGAAATAGCGTCGCGGTGGCCCGCGCGTCCCCGGGTTCGTAGGCGCGAAGGGTCAAGGTCATGTGGCTTTCCGGTCGGCGACGGGAGGTCTGGACGAGGATTATGTTGATTCTCTTGGTCCTGTCACGTCACCATCGACGGGAACCCTTCAACACATTTCTCCGATCATCGATAAGCCTATGCGCAAACCGGCACGTCCAATTCGAGACTTCGACGCTCCGCGCGTATCCATGTGGCCGCGGCTGATGGTGCTCGTGGGAGTTGTTTTCCTTGTCGGGTTCGTCGGTTGGACGATTTACACCAACAGCGATATCGGACAATGCCACGGCCAGGAGAAGGAGGTCGCGGAATTCCGGTTTGGCGTCAGTTTGAAAAAAGTCATGAAACTGCCGGTGCCGGAGAAAGACCGCGAGCGTTTCAACGATCTCTGCCGTATGTTCAAGGCGAACTGTCATCGTCATATCGACGCGGAAACCCGCGCGCTTTGCCGCCCGATCTGACCGCCCCGTCCGCGCCCAGAGGAGACTATCTTGGCCAATCCGAAACGTATCGCGATCTGCGGCTTTAACCTGGAGAGTAACCGTTTCGCGCCGACCTGCGCCCGCGCCGACTTCGAGGAGAACATGTATTTCCGGGGCGCGGAGATTACTCGGCAGGCGCGGTTAGACGCGCCGTCGCTCCATCTCGGGATCAAGGGGTTTTATCGGGTCATGGACGCGGCTTTCGACGGCGCCGATGGCTGGGTCGACGCGCCGGCGATCGTTGTCGGCTCGACGCCGGCGGGTCCGGTCGAGGAGGCGTTCTTTAAGGAGTTTCTGGCCGAGTTGCGCCAGGATCTTGAAGCGGCGGGACCGGTCGACGGGGTTTATATCTGCCAGCATGGCGCGGCGGTTGCGACTCATACCCATGATCCGGACGGCGACATGTTCGCGATGGTGCGCGAGATCGTCGGCCCCGGCGTGCCGGTTATCGCGACCCTGGATCTGCACGCCAATGTGTCCGAGGTGATGATGGACGCGACCGATATGATGATCGGTTACCGGACCAATCCGCATGTGGACATGGCCGAGCGCGGCGAGGAGGCGGCGCGGGCGATGCTGGAGATGTTCGCCGGCACCCGCCCCGAGAAATACCGCGTCCGCCTGCCACTGGTCGCGCCTTCGGTCACACAGCTTACCGCCGAGGGGCATCCCTATGGCGATCTGATCAGGCTTGGCCAAACAAAGATCGATCCCGATGGCCGGGGCGGGGTGATGAATGTCACCATCCTTTCGGGCTTTGCGTTTGGCGACACGCCCAAGAACGGCATGACGGTGATCACCCATACCCGCGGCGACGCGGAACTCGCCAAGCGAACGACACTGGATCTCGCAGAGGCGGCATGGGCGGACCGGGAGCGGTACCGGCCCTCGATGATATCGCTGGAGGACGCGGTCGCCCGCGCCAAGGCGGTGGGCGAAGATCCCGCCGCTGAGCCGTTGCTGTTCGCCGACCCCGCCGATAACCCCGGCGGTGGCGGGCGGGGAAACACGATCTATATTCTAAAAGCGCTGCTGGACGCCGGTGTCCAAGGCTGTGTGCTGTCGGTGTTCTATGATCGGGCCGCGATAGCATCGGCCACCGCCGCCGGTGTCGGCGCCACGATCAGCATCACTCTCAACGCCGAGGAAGATAACGAATTTTCCGACCCCTTGTCGGTGGAGGCGCGGGTCGTATCCCTCCATGAGGGACGCTTTGTCGCGCATTACGGGATGGTCGCCGGCACAACCGTTGATATCGGGCCATCCGTGGTGCTGGACCTGGGTGGCGTCACCGTCATCTGCATATCCAAGCGCGAGCAATGCCGATCATCGGATTTCGTCTCGGCCTTCGGGATCGATCCGAGCGCGTGTCGGTCGATCGTGGTGAAATCGCGGGGTCACTTTCGGGCCGGGTTCCAGCACCTGTTTCCACCGGAACGCATTCTCGAGGTCGATGTGCCGGGACTGACATCGCCGAATCTGGCGAATTTCGATTGGCGCTACCTGCCGAGACCGGTGTTTCCGCTGGACCCGGACGCGGCCTGGGCGCCCTGACCAGTGGTCGGGATCCGTCGATCATGTGGCACCGTCCGTAGGGCGGACCGGATCGAGATTCGACCGTCGGCTACGCGGTGGGAACGGTGAGACGAAGGCGCCGGGGGACAGCAGGACAATGCGAGCACTGAACTGTGTGCCCGATCTACAGACCGGATCGGTCGCCGTCATGGCCCAGGATATCGGACGCGCCTTGCGGAGGCTAGGGCTTGACGTCGCCAATATGCAATACCGGTCCGGCGACAGGGTGCCGCGCGAAATGCCGAGTCTGCTGGATTGGCTGACAAAGTCCCCCGACGGGGGATTGCTCATCGATATCAATGGAAGGGTTGTGACGACCGGCCTGGTGGCGCGGGCCAACCAGGAACGGCCCGGCACCTTCATCTGCTTTACTTTCCTGACCGACACCCCATTGCACTTCACCGACCGGCTTCGAAAATGGCCAGCGGACGCGATGATCGGCTATGTTGACCGGTCATTCCCCGAACTGATCGAATTCATGGGCTATGACCGGCCAAGCTTCATCTTCCATCCCCATGCCGGGCCACCAGCGATCGCGGGGCCCGCGATTTCGCGAAGAGACATCGACATACTGTTCATCGGCAACGTGGCGAAGATCGATCCCCCGTCGGTGCAGGCCTCACGCCTACTCGGAGAAAACCGCCGGCTTGTAGAGTTGTTTATCGCCGCCCATGGCCGAACCGACCAGAGCCTTACGCCCTTCCAGACCGTTCGCCGGATCGCGATGGACCTTGGCGGCGCCTACACTGTTCAAGATATCGCGCTAGTGGCGGGTCATCTGGAACTCTACCTCAGCAACACAAGCCGCGTGAAGGTTCTCTCGTCCCTGGCGAACCGAAAGGTGACGATTGTTGGGAACATCGCCGATGGCACCCTGCGGCCTGGTCAGGCGGTCACATCTTTTGGATATCGCTCGTTCAGGCAATGTGTCGACTTGATGAGCCGAGCCAAAATCCTCGTCAATGTCGTTCCCAGCTTCCCAAACGGCGGCCACGAGCGCGTCTTCTACGCGATGAGCCGGGGGGCCGCGGTGTTGACGACGCGGTCAACATTTCTCGCGGGGGACGCCGAGGCTCATGGGTTTGTCGGATTTATTGACCCCGCGCGCGATGATGTGTCGCGGGACGCCGATACTTTTCTGGGCATCCTCGACGCGGGCGCGCGGGATCGCGATGCGATGCTTGGATACTACACGGATCACCACACATGGGAGCACCGGCTGGCACCGGTTCTCGCCCGGGCGCGGGAACGTTTCGCGTGAACCTGTCCAAATTCGCTGGGAGCAACCGGTGGAAATCCCGCATGAGGCATAGTCCGGGGGTCGCGGAGCTGACCGCAAGCCGGTGACAAGAGGGCCGAACAATGGCATCATCGGGTCATGGATAGAAACTTCACGGCACGTGGTAACCACGACATGGGCGGTCTCGCCGGCGGCGAGGTCAACCGGGACGAGCACGATTATGCGCTCTGGGAAAAACGCGTCGACGCAATGATGATGTTGCTGACCAACAAGCTTCAGATCATGACCGTCGACCAATTGCGCAAGGGTATAGAGGCCTTGCCGCCCGACGCCTACGAGAACATGACCTATTACGAGCGCTGGATCGCGTCGGTGACCAACACGCTGTTGGACGAGGGCGTGATCACCGCCGATGAGCTGGCGAGCAAGATGGCGGCGATCGAAGCCCAGGCTCAAGCTCACGCGCCGGAGGCCGGGTGATGGCGCGCTATTCCGTCGGGGACAAGGTGAGGGTGCGGGCCGTGTTTCCACCGACCCCGCCGACCCATGTGCGCACGCCGCACTATATTCGTGGATGCGTCGGAACCATCGAACGGATCTGTGGGGAATTCGGCAACCCCGAGGAACTCGCCTTTGGCCGGCGCTATGGCCCGAGATCGACGCTCTATCGGGTCCGCTTCAGGCAAGTCGATGTCTGGCCGGACTATGACGGACCGGCCGCGGACCATGTCGAGATAGAAATCTATGAATTCTGGCTGGAGCCGGTCGAGGGGGAGAACGCGGCATGAGCGGACCATCGGATACCCATGATCACGGTCATCACCACGACCATCATCACGATCACGACCATATGCATCCCTATGACCCGGATCATCATCACCCGCATCGCGAGGACCAGGACGACACGATGACCTATTACAAGGTCATGGAATCGGCGGTGCGTGAGTTGCTGATCGAGAAGGGGCTGATCACGCCGGAACAAGTGCATCGCCAGATCGAGCATATGGATTCGCGCACGCCAGCCAACGGCGCGCGGATCGTGGCCCGTGCCTGGGTCGATCCGGATTTCAAGAAACGCCTGATTGAGACCCCGAAGGAGGCGATCGCCGAAATCGGCCATGATATTGGTCCCATGCATCTCATCGTGCTGGAAAACACTCCGGAGGTGCACAACGTCGTGGTTTGCACTCTGTGCTCCTGTTATCCGCGCTGGATCCTCGGATTGCCGCCGGATTGGTACAAGAGCCGCGCCTATCGGTCGCGCGTGGTGCGTGAGCCGAGGACGGTTTTGCGGGAGTTCGGCACCGAGATCGCCGACAACCGCGAGGTGCTGGTCCATGATTCGACCGCCGACATGCGTTACTTCGTTCTACCCATGCGTCCCGAGGGAACCGAGGGGATGAGCGAGGAAGACCTCGCGGCCATGGTCGGGCGCGACGCGATGATCGGCGTGGTCGAGGCCGGCGCCGGCGGCACGGGCCAATTGGCGGCCGAATAAACCCGATCGAATTTAGCTACTCGGGGCTTGCATTTTAACGAGGGCGCCGGTATCTACCGGCCCGTAAATCACGCACACGAGCATGCGCCGACGGCCAGAGCCCTGGTCGACCGCGCTCCGGTGCTCTCCACAAGTGTGGGGGGCGGCGCTCGTGGAGGCATAACCGGAGAAGTAAAGAATGTCCGCTTCCATGTCGTTCACCATGCGCCAGCTGCTTGAGGCTGGAGTCCATTTCGGTCACCACACCCGGCGCTGGAACCCCAAGATGAGCCCCTACATCTATGGGGATCGCAACAACACCCACATCATTGATCTTCGCCAGTCGGTACCCCTGCTGCACCGCGCGCTGAACGCCGTGCGCGAGGTTACCGCGTCCGGCGGCCGGGTTCTGATGGTCGGCACCAAGCGCCAGGCCTCCGAGACCATCGCCGAGACCGCCAAGAAGACTGGCCAGTATTTCGTCAATCACCGGTGGTTGGGCGGCATGCTGACCAACTGGAAGACGATCTCGATTTCGATCAAGCGCTTGAAGGACCTGGATGAGCGGCTCGGCTCGGACACCCAGGGCCTGACCAAGAAGGAACTGCTGAACCTCACCCGCGAGCGTGACAAACTGGAGCGCGCGCTGGGCGGTATCAAGGAGATGGGCGGTCTGCCCGATATTCTGTTCATCATCGACACCAACAAGGAGCAGTTGGCGATTCAAGAAGCCAACAAGCTCGGTATTCCGGTTGTCGCGATTCTGGACAGTAACTGCGATCCCGAGGGGATTGAGTTCCCGGTTCCGGGCAATGACGATGCCATGCGCGCCATCGCGCTGTATTGCGAACTCGTTGGTAACGCCGTCCTGACGGGCCTCCAGGCCGAGATGGTCGCGTCCGGCACGGATATCGGCGCGTCCGAGGAAGTCCCGGTTGAGCCCGTCCTGGCGGCCGAGGTTGCCGCGGAGGCGCCGGCTGAAGTACCCGCCGAAGCACCAGCGACCGAGACTCCCGCCGAGGCGGCCCCCGCCGAAGCCGCTCCGGTCACGGAAGAGCCGACGGCTACCGCCTGACCGCTTGCGCCCGAACCATCGGGCGCGAACCATTCACGGCTTGACGGTCTCCGTCGAGCTGGAAACAAGGACGGCGGCTGACATGGGCAGCCGCCGTCGTTTATCGAAAGAGCTGGTGCTTCGAGCCGGTTCGAGAAATGCCGCTTTTCATGTCCAGTGGAGAGCGCCGAGGATAGACGAGGAAATACAATGGCTGCGATTACCGCTCAAATGGTGAAGACCCTGCGCGAGAAGACCGGCGCCGGCATGATGGACTGCAAGAAAGCCCTGGGAGAGACCGAGGGTGATATCGAGGCCGCGGTGGACTGGCTGCGCAAGAAAGGCCTCTCCGCCGCCGCCAAGAAGGCCGGACGGGTCGCCGCCGAGGGTGTGGTCGCCGTCGCGACCGGCAATGGCAGTGGCGCGCTGGTCGAAGTGAATTCGGAAACGGACTTCGTGTCCCGCAACGGCGATTTCCAGAGCTTTGCCGGCACTCTGGCGTCGATGGCGCTTGAGACCGGAGAGGATCTGGATGCGCTGAAGTCCAAGCCTTATCCGGGCACGGACCGCAGTGTCGAGGAACAGCTGACTCACAACATCGCCACGATCGGGGAGAACATGTCGATCCGTCGCGCCATCCGTCTGGATGTCGAAGGCGGCGTTGTCGTCCCGTACATTCACAACGCGGTGGCGTCGGGTATCGGCAAGATCGGTGTTCTCGTTGGCCTCAAATCGACCGCTGACGCGGCGACGCTCGAGGCGCTGGGCAAGCAATTGGCGATGCATGTCGCCGCGACCGCGCCGAAAAGCTTGAGCGTCGAGGATCTCGACCCGACCGAGGTTGAGCGCGAGAAGTCGATCCTCGTGGATCAAGCCAAGGCTTCGGGCCGCCCGCCGGAAATCATCGAGAAGATGGTCACGGGGCGCCTGCAAAAATTCTATCAGGAAGTTGTTCTGCTGGAGCAGACCTTCGTGATCGACAACGAGAGCAAGGTCGCCAAGGTTATCGAGAACGCCGCCAAGGACGCCGGAACGCCGATTGAGATGGTCGGGTTCAAGCGCTTTAACCTGGGGGAGGGGATCGAGCGCGAGGAAGCTGACTTCG
>JADHLJ010000106.1 GCA_016780745.1 Alphaproteobacteria bacterium
CGATCCCGGTGTCGTGCACCTCGATCCGCAACATCTGCGCGTAGTTGTCGTTTTCGTCGGGATCGCACCAATGAAACTCGACCGAGACCCGGCCTTTTTCGGTGAACTTCACCGCGTTGCTCAACAGGTTCCAGAGCACCTGGCGAATACGCGCGGCGTCGCCGACCAGGTGGCGGGCATTGTCGGGCAGGGTGCCGATCTCGAAGTTGAGGCCCTTATCCGCCGCCACGTCACCAAACAAGCTGGAGACGGACGCGACCAGGGCCGCCATGTCGAAGGGCGCGCACTCGATCTCCAACGCGCCGGCCTCGATCTTACTCATGTCGAGGACGTCGTTGATGATCACCTGAAGCGCGTTTCCGGACGCGATGATGTTTTCCAGCCGAACGGTCTGATGCGCGTCCATCGCGGTATCCCGCAACAGATAGGCCATGCCGAGAATACCGTTCAGGGGCGTGCGAATTTCGTGGCTGATGGTGGCCAGGAATTCGGATTTCGCCTGGTTTGCCTGCTCGGAAGCCTCGCGGGCTTGCTCAAGTTCTTCCTGTTGGCGTTTAAGCTCCGTGACGTCGATCAGAATGCGTACGACGCCGCGTTCGAAGGTTCCGGAATCAACCGCGCGTACCCAGCGTCCATCGGGCAATTCTTGCTCGTACTCGACACCGGGGTTGCGGTGCGTGACCAGACGCTCGGCCAGCCAAGCCTCTTCCCCGCCCTCGGGCACGGTGACCATGCCATGTTTTAGGGCGGCGCGTAGTAGGCCTTCACGGGTCCAACCTTCCAGGGTTTCAATACCCGGCGGCGCGAACCATTTGATGTAAGTGGAATTCGTGATCTGAATTTTGTCGTCGCGATCATACAAGATGAAGGCGCCGGGCAAGACCTCGATCGCGTCCTCAAGCCGACGGCGAATGTCCGTCGCCTGTTGCTCGGCGAGCTTGAGTTTGGTGATGTCCGTGGCGGTTGTAACTGTCGCGCCGTTCGCCATTCGCTGTTCAACAATCCACAGCCAGGTTCCGTCGCGCCGCCGCATTTCGCCAGGGTCACCGGGATTGCGGAACATTTTGATACGATGTTCAATCCATTCCTCGGTGGTCATGTTCACGGGGTTGGCGAGCCCGGCGACAACAACCGCCGTGATGTGATCCTCGAACGACGTGCCCGGGGAAATGAAGTCGGGCACACCGGCGTTCAGCTGACGGAACTTCTCATTGCAGATCACCAGGCGTTCTTCGGCATCCCAGAGAACGAAGGACTCGCTGAATTGCTCAACCGCGTCGGCGAGGAGGCGGGCCTCGCGTTCGGCGCTGACCTGGGCCGTGATGTCCGTGGCGATGCCCTGATAGCCCTGGAAGTTCCCGTCATCATCAAAAACCGGCACACCGGAGGTCTGCATCCAGTTTACGCCCTCGGGGCTGGGCCGCTGGAACACAAATGATTCGAAAGGCTCGTGATCGTTCAGTTGCTGAAGGTGCTCGTCCCATTCCGCCTGGGTGACGGCGGCGGGCATGCCGAGTTCTTGTCTGGTCTTGCCGTAATGCCATTCCGGGTCCAGGCCGGTAACCTCGCGCACGCTTTCGGACATGTAGACGAAACGGTGCTCGGTATCGGTCTGCCAGAACCAACCGCCGGAAACCCGCGCGAAAATCTCCAGCCGGCGCCGCTCCGCCGCGACCGCTGGGTTATCCACGTCTCCTGAGTTGATCGGGCTATCCAAGCGATGAGGCCTTTCGGCGGCTGTCGCGCGTCGCGACGGCTCTATTAGAGATGGCGCCAATTGGTATCATTACAATAATCCGTTAACGCCGGGTTTACCGTCAAGCCGGATCGGCGATGATGGAGTTCTCCCGCAGTGTCGCGATCTCCTGTTCAGAGAAGCCCCAGGCGGAAAGCGCCGCGTCGTTATCCTCGCCAGGGCGCGCGGGCGGCCCCTGGATCGCCGGCGGGGTGCGGCTGAACCGGGGCGCCGGTGCGGGCTGAACATTACCATCGGGGGCCACATAGACGCCGCGCGCCTTGTTGTGCGGGTGGTCCATGACCTCGTCCAGACCGAGAACCGGGGCGAAACAGACATCGATTCTTCCCAGAATCTCGTCCCACTCATCGCGGGTCTTGGTGGCGAAGACCTCGCCCAGAAGGCGTTTTTGCTCGGGCCAGGCGTCGTGATCCCATTGCCGGTCGAAGATCGGGTCGTCCAGCCCTAGGGTCTCGCGCAGCAAGCCGTAAAATTGCGGCTCCAACGAGCCGATGCCGACCCACTCGCCATCGGCGCACTGATAGGTGCCGTAGAACGCCGCGCCACCGTCGAGCCAATTCTCGCCACGCGGATGCGGCCAGGTGCCGGAGTTCTTGGCCATGAAAATCCCCGCCATGAGCAAGGCCGAGCCCTCGAGCATGGCGGCGTCGATCAACTGACCCTTGCCGGAGCCCTTGGCTTCCAAGAGCCCGCAGACCATTCCGAAGGCCAGCATCATGCCGCCGCCGCCGAAATCGCCGATTAGATTAAGCGGCGGGACCGGCCCGCCATCCTTCTCGCCGATGGCGCCCAGCGCGCCGGCCAACGCGATGTAGTTGATGTCATGCCCGGCGACCTGGGCCAACGGGCCGTCCTGGCCCCAGCCGGTCATGCGCCCGAAGATCAGCTTGGGATTACGCTCCAGGCAAAGTTCCGGTCCGAGACCCAGCCGTTCCATCACCCCGGGGCGAAATCCCTCCACCAGGCCGTCGGCCTGATCGATCAGGCGAAGCGTGGTCTCCACGCCCTCGGGTGTCTTGAGATCCAGCGCGATCGATTTGCGCCCCCGGTTGAGAACCGCCTCGCGGTTGGTGCCGCCGACCTTGTTTCCGCCGGGCCGGTCGATGCGAATGATCTCCGCCCCCATGTCCGACAGGAGCATGCAGCAATGCGGCGCCGGGCCGATGCCCACCATCTCGACGATCTTGATCCCTTGCAACGGGCCCATGGCTAGCCAATCCCTCAAGCTGAACGCCACGGTGCTTGTCGACCGTGGTCCTGGAATGATAGTCGCGATATGACGCGCCGGGATCAACACCCCGGCGTCGATTGATTGATGGGATCATGGATATGAGCGCAGCGACCGCCGAAACACGCCATCCGGGCGTTTATGCCGAGGCTACTCCGGATCGCCCGGCGGTGATCTTCGCGGGGGACGGCATGGTGCTTTCCTTCGCCGAGTTCGAGGCGCTCTCCAACCGTTTCGCGCATCTGCTGCGGGCAAGTGGGATCGCGCGCGGCGATCGGGTGGCGGTGTTCATGGAGAACCATCGCCTGTATCTGCCGCTGGCCTGGGGCGTGCTTCGATCCGGCGCGCGGCTGGTGGCGATCGCGACCCATCTCGCGCCGGAAGAAGTTGACTATATTTTGGAAGATTCCGGCGCCCGGGTACTGGTGACATCCACGGCGATGGCGGGGACAGCCCGGCGCGCGGCCAAGCAAGACGTGCCCGAGGCGAACCGTTTCATGGCGGACGGCGCCGAGGCGGGTTTCATCGCGCTTGAAGCGGCGTTGGCGGACCAGCCCGCGACGCCGATCGCCGATCAGGCCGAGGGCGTGGAGATGCTTTATTCGTCCGGCACCACCGGACGACCCAAGGGGATCTTGAAACCGCTCCCGGAAGGGACCTTCGGCATCCCCGCGCCTGGGTATTTCCTGACCGCCAAGCTCTATGGGTTGGACGAGGCGGCGGTCTATCTCTCGCCGGCCCCGCTGTATCACGCGGCGCCATTGATGTTCTGTATCCGGGCCCTGCGGTTCGGCGCGACGGTGGTGGTGATGGCCAAGTTCGATGCCGAGGAGACCTTGCGCCTGATCGCGCGTCACGGGGTCACCCACGCGCAATTCGTGCCGACCATGTTCGTGCGCATGCTGCGGCTGCCCGAGGAGGCCCGGCATGGGTACGATCTCGCGAGCCTCGCCTGTGTTATCCACGCGGCGGCGCCTTGCCCCGTCGACGTGAAGCACCGGATGATTGACTGGCTGGGACCGATCCTGTGGGAGTATTACGGCGGCTCGGAAGGCAGCGGCATGACGGCGCTCAATGCCGAGGAATGGCTCTTGCATCCGGGCTCGGTCGGGCGCGCCAGGATCGGACGGATCCGGATCTGCGACGCCGATGGCGAGGAGGTGCCCACCGGCACCGAGGGCGGCGTCTATTTCTCCGACGGACCGCGTTTCGAGTATCACAACGACCCGGCGAAAACCGCCGAGGCTTGGAATCGGAACGGCTGGAGCACGCTCGGCGATATTGGCTATGTCGACGACGATGGCTATCTGTACCTGACCGATCGCAAGGCCAATATGATCATTTCCGGCGGGGTGAACATCTATCCCCAGGAGGCGGAGAACCGGCTACTCTCGCATCCCGAGGTCATGGATGCCGCAGTCTTCGGCGTACCTAACCCGGAATTCGGCGAGGAGGTCAAGGCGGTGGTACATCCCGTCGACATGGCGCGCGCGGGGACGGATCTTGAAGCCGAACTGATCGCGTTCTGCCGCGAGGCTCTCAGCCCCGTCAAATGTCCCCGGTCGGTGGATTTCAACGATGACCTGCCGCGCCGCGAGAACGGTAAGCTCTACAAGAGGCTTCTAAAGGAGCGGTACTGGCAAGATCATCGCCGGGGAATCGGCGGCTAAATCGTGATATTGAGGTCGGGTTCGGATTGCACTGGAGGCGCGTCGTGAAAATCAAGAGCATCGAGACTTTCTGTACCGAGAATTTCGGCCTGACCCGCGTGACCGCCGAGGATGGCAGCCAGGGATGGGGGCAGGTTTCGACCTATAACGCGGATATCTCTTCGCTGGTGCTGCATCGCCAGGTCGCGCCCCATGCCCTGGGTCATGACATCCACGATATCGACGCACTGGTCGATGTGATTCCCGAACGCGAGCACAAATTTCCGGGCTCCTATCTACGCCGCGCGATCGGCGGGCTCGACACCGCCTTGTGGGATCTGCACGGCAAGCTCCAGGGCAAGAGCGTCTGCGAACTGCTCGGCGGCACGCCCAGGCCGCTTCGGGTCTATGGCTCCAGCATGCGCCGCGATATCAACGGCGTGGACGAGGCGGACAGGCTCTCCCGGCTCCGCGACAACAATGGCTTTGATGCCTTCAAGATCCGGGTGGGGCGGGAATACGGCCACGATGTCGATCAGTGGCCGGGCCGCACCGAGGAGGTTGTCTCGGCGGTTCGGAGCGCGCTCGGCGACGATGTCACTCTCCTGGCCGACGCCAATAGCTGTTTCACGCCAGGCCGGGCGATTGAGGTCGGTCATATGCTTCAGGATCATGGCTTTGTCCATTTCGAGGAACCATGCCCCTATTGGGAGCTTGAATGGACCAAGCAAGTCACCGACGCGCTGGACATGGATGTCACCGGCGGCGAGCAGGATTGCGACCTAGCCACCTGGCGTCGCATGGCCGCCATGGGCGTGGTCAATGTCATGCAGCCCGATATCAGCTATCTCGGCGGCATCACCCGCACTTTGCGGGTCGCCGAGCTTGCCAAGCAACACGGGCTGGCCTGTACGCCGCATTCGGCCAATCTGTCGCTGGTGACCGTCTTCACCTTACATGTCATGGGCGCGATCGAGGCGGCGGGTCCCTATGTCGAGTTCTCGATCGAGGACGGCTATCCCTGGGACGACGGTATCTACCAGCCGGCCCTGGTCGCCCGTGACGGCAAGGTTTCGATTCCCGATGGCCCGGGTTGGGGGATAGAAGTGAACCCCGAATGGCTGGCCAAGGCGGCCTATCAGGTTAGCGAGATGGAATAGCCGGCGCCGTTTGGCGTCACGCAACCAGGAGCCCCTCATGGCGGACAATGCCGACATTCGCGCCGATGACTTCAAGGCGGAGCCCTATTGGTGGGACCGTACGCCGCGCCCGAATTTGGGGGAGCCCGAACTTCCATCCGAGGTCGATGTTGCGATCATCGGGTCGGGCTATACCGGGCTGTGCGCGGCGATCCAGGTGGCCAGGGGCGGGCGCTCGACCGTGGTGCTGGACGCCGAGGAAGCGGGTTGGGGATGCAGCTCGCGCAATGGCGGCCAGATCAGCACCAGCATCAAACCGGATTACGAGGCCCTGGCGCGCAAGCACGGCGCCGAGACCGCCTTTAATATCGTCAAGGAAGGCCATAGGTCTCTCGCCTTCATGAAGGACTTCGTTGCCGAGTAGGCCATTGACTGCGATTTCATCGTGCCGGGTCGGTTCCACGCGGCGCATACCCCCGGCGAGTACGAGGCGCTGGCCCGCGAGATCGAGGCGGCGCCGAAGGGCTTGGAAGAGCCGGCCCATGTGGTTCCGAGGGCCGAGCAACGCCGCGAACTCGGCACCGACGTTTATCACGGCGGGCTGGTGATGGAGGCGCATGCCTCGCTTGATCCAGGCGGCTATCATCAGGGGTTGCTTGAGAGGGCGCTGGCGGCGGGGGCGACGGTGATCCCCCATTGCAAGGTCACCGGGATCACGGGCGAGGCCGAGGCCTTTGAGCTGGCGACCGCGAAAGGCACTGTTCGGGCCCGCGACGTTGTCGTGGCGACCAATGGCTACACCAGCGCGCTCACCCCATGGCTGCGCCGGCGGGTAATCCCCATCGGCAGCTACATCATCGCCACCGAACCGCTTGAGCCGGGGCTGATGGATAGCTTGTTCCCAACCCAGCGCGTGGTGAGCGATACCCGCAAGGTCGTCTATTACTACCGCCCATCGCCGGATCGCACCCGTATCCTGTTCGGCGGGCGGGTGACCAGTGGCGAGACCAGCCCGCTGCACAGTGGCGGTTTGCTACGCGACGATCTGATCGGGATCTTTCCCGAGCTCAAGAAGACACGGATCAGCCATTCCTGGATGGGCTTCGTCGCCTATACCTTCGACGAGCTCTCGCATATCGGCAAGCACGAGGGCATCCATTACGCCATGGGCTATTGCGGCTCCGGCGTCGGCATGGCGAGCTATCTCGGCACCCGGGTCGGCCAACAGGTTCTGGGGCTGGAGGAGGGACGCACGGCGCTTGACGGTTTGGCGTTCCAAACCCGACCGCTCTACACGGGCAAGCCCTGGTTCCTGCCGTTGACGGTGGCCTATTACCGGTGGCGCGACGGCGCCGCGGCGTGATCGGTGGGTTTGAAGATGATGATGCTCGGCACACCCTTTCCGTCGTCCTCGCGACGGCGGGGACATCTTATTCGTTGAAATAGGCGGCAATATCAGCTGTCGTTCAGAGGTCCCCGCCTTCGCGAGGACGACGGTTAAGAATTTGCCGGAAATCCTTGAGCCTTCGAGAGGTGATGGCGTGGACTTCATCTGATCGCGGCGAGCTTGGCCGGGCACTTGCCGCTTGATGAAAACACCCCCTCGCGTTAGGTGAAGGTCCCGCGTCAATTCGGCGCCGGGTAACAGGGACAAATCCGATGACCAGGCCCCGCTTCTACATCACCACGCCGATCTATTACGTGAACGACGTGCCGCATATCGGGCACGCTTACACGACCTTGGCGTGCGATGCGATGGCGCGCTTCAAGCGGCTGGACGGATACGACGTGATGTTCCTGACCGGCACGGACGAGCACGGCCAGAAGGTCGAGACGGCGGCGGAAAGCGCGGGGATGGATCCGCTCGACTTCACCACCCAGGTCTCGCAGAACTTCCGCGATCTGCTGCCGGCGTTGAATGTCGCCAATGACGACTTCATCCGCACCACGGAGCCGCGCCACATCAAGTCGGTGCAGGAAATCTGGCGCCGACTGATCGATCGCGGCCACATCTATCTCGGCAAATACGCCGGCTGGTACTCGGTGCGCGACGAAGCCTATTTCGCCGAGAGCGAGCTGGTCGACGGCATGGCCCCGACCGGCGCGCCGGTGGAGTGGGTCGAGGAACCGAGCTATTTCTTCGATCTGTCCAAGTGGCGCGAGCCGCTGCTGAAGTTCTACGAGGAAAA
Source organism: Alphaproteobacteria bacterium (assembly GCA_016780745.1). Lineage (GTDB taxonomy): Bacteria > Pseudomonadota > Alphaproteobacteria > Thalassobaculales > Thalassobaculaceae > JADHLJ01. The sequence goes on from JADHLJ010000106.1 coordinate 7,962, forward strand.
CCCGGATTTCATCGCCCCGAATACAAGGCGCAACGAGGTGATTAGCTTCGTTTCCGGCGAGTTGCGGGATCTGTCGGTCTCGCGCACCAGTTTCAAATGGGGCGTGCCGGTGCCGGGCGACGACGATCACATCATGTATGTCTGGCTCGACGCGCTGACCAACTACATCACCGCCGCCGGGTTCCCGGATACCGAGTCCGAGACCTACAAGAAATTCTGGCCCGCCGACGTTCATATGGTCGGCAAGGACATCCTGCGCTTTCACGCGGTCTATTGGCCGGCTTTTCTGATGGCGGCCGAGTTGCCCCTGCCACGCCGGGTATTCGCCCATGGCTGGTGGACCAATGAGGGGCAAAAGATCTCCAAGTCGCTGGGCAATGTGATCGACCCGCATGAGTTGATTGAAACCTACGGGCTCGATCCGGTGCGCTATTTCCTGTTGCGCGAGGTGCCGTTCGGCAATGACGGGGATTTTTCGCGAACCGCGATGATCGGGCGCAAGAACAGCGATCTCGCCAATGACTTCGGCAATCTCTCCCAGCGCGTGCTCGGTTTCATCGCCAAGAACGCGGATGCCCAGGTACCGAGCCCGAACGCTTTCACCGAGGCCGACGAGGCAATGCTGGCGGCCGCCGACGCGCTCTTGGCGAAAACCCGCGTGGCCTATGACAACCAGGCCTTCAACCGGGCCCTGGAGGGTATCTGGGATGTCGTCGGCGCGGCCAACCGCTATATCGATGAGCAAGCGCCCTGGACCTTGCGCAAGACCGATCCGGAACGCATGGCGACGGTGCTCTACACCCTGCTTGAGGTGATCCGCCATCTGGCGATCTTGATGCAGCCGGTGGTGCCGGGCTCGGCCAATCTGATGCTGGATCAGTTGGGCGTGGCGGCGGACGCACGGGATTTCGCGCATCTCGGTGCCGCGCATAGGCTTGCCCCCGGCACGGCACTGCCCAAACCGGCACCGGTCTTTCCGCGGCATGTCGAGGCGGAATAAGGCGGGCGATTGTCATGCGGATCGTTGATTCCCACTGTCATCTGGATTTCGACAGCTTCGAGAACGATATCGATGCCGTTGTCGAACGCGCCCGCGAAGCCGGGCTGTGCCGGATGGTGACGATCTGCACCAAGGTGAGCGCCTTTGATCGCGTGCTCGCCGTGGCGGAGCGTTATGACGATGTGTTCTGCTCGGTTGGTGTTCACCCGCATGAGGCCGGGAGCGAGGGGGATGTCTCCCTCGACCGTCTGATGGAACTCGCGCGTCATCCCAAGGTCGTGGGCATTGGCGAGTCTGGGCTCGATTACTATTACGACAACTCCCCGGTGGAGGCGCAGAAGGCCAGTTTCCGCACCCATATCGCGGCGGCGCGCGAGACCGGGCTGCCGCTGATCGTGCATAGCCGTGACGCCGATAGCGACATGGCGGACATGCTGGAGGAGGGCGCGCGGGACGGCGCCTATCCCGGGGTTCTGCATTGCTTCACCGCCGGTCCCGAGCTGGCGGCGCGGGCGGTGGCGATCGGGTTCTACGTGTCGCTCGCCGGGATCATCACCTTCAAAAGCGCCGAGAGCATCCGCGAGACCGTGCGCGACGTGCCGATGGACCGGTTGCTGGTAGAGACGGATTCACCCTATCTGGCGCCCGTGCCCATGCGCGGCAAGCGTAACGAGCCGGCCTATACCCGGCATACCAACCGGGTTCTCGCCGAGGTCAAGGGCGTCAGCGAAGCCGAGATGGCCGAGGTGACGACCGAGAACTTTCTGCGCCTGTTCTCCAAGGTTCCCCCGCCAGACGTGTCATCCGGGGCCGTCGTTTGATGCGGATCACGGTTCTCGGCTGCGGCTCTTCCGTCGGGGTTCCGGTACTCGGCAACAGATGGGGACGGTGCGATCCGACAAACCCGAAAAACCGTCGACGCCGTTGCTCGATCCTGGTTGAGAATGACGGATTCGTCTTGTTGGTGGACGCCTCGCCGGACCTGCGGGATCAATTGCTCGACGCGGGGGTGGAACGGATCGACGCGGTGCTGTTCACCCATGGCCACGCGGATCACACCCACGGGGTGGACGATCTGCGCCCGATGTTCTGGCACATGGGCGAGCCGATCAATATCCATGGCGACGTCGGTACACTTCGGGAATTGCAAACTCGGTTCGACTATTTGTTCAGAAAAGTGGAAGGCAGCCCGCCCTATTTCCGGCCGCCCTTGTTGGTCAACGAAATCTCGCTCGATGCCTTTACCCTCGGCGGCATGCATATTCAGCCGGTACGCCAGGATCATGGCGTGAGCGGGGAGAGCCTCGGCTTCATATTCAACGGACGTTTCGCTTATTCCACCGATGTTGCCATTATGGACCAGGACGAACTCGCGCGCCTGGCCGGGATCGAGCTCTGGATCGTCGACTGTTTGCGCGAGGATGGCTCCAAGGCCCATTCGGATCTTCCGCGCACCTTGGGTTGGATCGAGGCGGTTCGACCCGAGCGGGCGTATCTCACCCATATGAGCACGGATCTCGATTACGCGGAGACCCTCGCGAAATTGCCGCCGGGTGTCGAGCCGGCCTATGACGGTCTGGTTTTAGACCTGGCCGTGAAAGTCTAATTTCTAGACCGGCAGAAGGCGTCGGTCCTGCATTTCCCGCAAGAGCTCCAGGATCAGTTCCTCGGTATCGATACAGGCGTGAAAGCCGTGCTGGCGGATCTTGATGGTGCTCATGTGGTGCGGGTTGGGGCGCTGGCCATGGCCGAACAGGAAATCGGCGAAACTCCAGGCTGGGACAATCTGATCGAGAGAGTAGGGGAGTAGCCCATGGCGCTCCACCACCCGGTCCCAGACATTGCCGTTCTGGGGCATGACCCGGTTGAGCGACATCGGTTGAGGCGCCGCGTGCTCCATCTGGAATACCTCGGCGACCCGGGGCCAGAGATGCTGCCAGATATACACATCGCCATTGGTGATGTTGTAGATCTCGTCGCGAGCGACAGCCGTGGTGCCGGCCCATTCCATCGCCTGGGCGATCAGTCGGGCATCCGTGGCCTCGCCGATGCGTTCCGGCCCGCCTGGAAAGCGCAGAGGAATGCCGCTCTCCCGGCTGATCGCGGCGAAAGCGCCGATCGCCGAGACGATGTTGAGCGGGCTGCCGACCGCGATGCCGCAGACCAGTTGCGGGCGAAAAATCGTCCAGGCCCAATCCTTGCCGACCCCATGCTCGGCCAGCCAGTCCATCTGATCGTGATAGAAATTCGGCCCCATCGATCGTGCGTCTGTCTCCCGCGCCGGCATCTTGAACGGCCCCAGATGGCCGCCATAGGCCTTGGTGCCCTGCATGAGCGTGATGTGTTCGAGATTGGGGGAGGCGGCCTCGACAACCTCCACCAGATTGCGCAGCATCTCCAGGTTGGTCGCCGCGTGATCAGCCTCGGCCCAACCTCTGGTCACGTCCGGTTTCTCGAAGACCGCGGCGTGGGCGATATGCGTGATGCCGGTCAGGCCTCCGAGCTTGGTCTCGCAATCCCGGCGGTCGCGCAGATCAATGCTCAGCCATCTCGCGTCGACCTCGAAATCCGGCGCCCGGCGGGACAGGGCAATGACGTCCCAGTCCGGCAGCGCCGCGAAATGCTCCACCGCGCTTCGGCCGACAATGCCGAGAGCGCCGGCGATGAGGATGGTCTTCTTAGACGCGGTGCTGATCATGGGCCTAGCCAATTTCTTCGCCGAGGATTTCGTTTCCGTTTCGTTATTGAATCATCGCGCGCGAATGTCACGAGTGTCACGCATGACCTAGCCGGTCGATCGCGATCCATCGTCGTCTCGATAACCGTGCCGGCATCGGTGATAGCGCTTTGTCGCGACGCCGGGTGTCCCTAGGATCGCCGGTATATCCTTTAGTCCATTGGTTAGATCCTTCATCCATGACTTCCACGCCCAACGCCCTGCCGCCAGCCGGCGCCAAAGTGATGTTGATTGGGGTTTCAATTGTTGGGTTTTGCCTGATCATGGCGGCGGTCGGACGCGGCATGGGCGAGACCTATGCGGTGTTCCTGCTGCCGATCAGCGCCGAGATGGGCTGGGACCGCGCGGGCGTCGCCTCGGTCTTTGCCGCCTTCATTACCGCGATGGGCCTGTTCTCGCCCTTGAGCGGGCATCTCTTCGACCGGTTCGGCGCGCGTTTCGTCTACGTGACCGGGATTGTCTGCCTCGGGCTCGGCTATTATCTGGCCGGCGAGGTCACCACGCTCTGGCAGTTCTATCTCTGCATGGGTCTGCTGAATGGCTTTGGCGGCGCGCTGATCTGGCAGGTGCCGGCCCAGAGCTTGATCAGCCGTTGGTTCGATAAGCATCTGGCGACCGCGATCTCCTTCGCTTACGCGGGTTACGGTTTCGGGTTGCTGACCTTGGCGCCGCTCGCCCAAATCCTGATTGACGCGCGCGGCTGGCGGATGACCTACCAAGATTTCGGGATCGCCTTCCTGCTGTTGATCCCGATCGTCGCGCTCTTGCCCTGGAAACGGATAGAGCAGGGGGCGCCGGGCAATCCGCGGCGCACCAAGGCCGGTCGCGCCGAAGGCGGCTATAGCCTTGGCGAGGCGCTCAGGAC
>JADHLJ010000107.1 GCA_016780745.1 Alphaproteobacteria bacterium
TGTGCGGTCGGTCTGGCTCTGTAGCCGCAATGACGCTCTCGGCAATCTCGGTGTCGTGGCGGCGGCGGGGCTGGTGTTCTTCACGACCTCCGGCATCCCCGACCTCGTGGTCGCGGGCGCGATGGCGGGACTGTTCTGCTGGTCCGCGACGGAGATTATTCGCAAGGCGCTGGGAGAGTTGCGAGCATCCGGCGACAACCGGGCGGCGGCCTAGGACATTCTCGGCGCTAGTCTTCGCCAAGACCGGGAGCCTTGGAAGAATCGCCGGCGCGTAGGCCATCGAAGCTTATCGGCAGCCCGTGGTATTGCCCGCCGCCCTCGCCATGGGGTTGGAACATCATGCCAAGCGCGGCGGTCTGCGCCAGCTCGAGCACTTCCGGTACTGAGTTCAGCGGGCCGTTGGGAACCCCGAGGGCGTCGAGCTTGCCGGCCCAATAGGCGCGCGGCTTTTGCTTCATGATTTCCTCGACCATACCGTTGACCTCGTCGCGCCGGGTCACCCGTACCGTATTGGTCGCGTAGCGCGGATCGGTTATCCAGTCCGTGCGTCCGAGCGCCTCGGCGAACTTCTGGAACAGCCTTTCATTGCCCGGACAGACCATGAGCGGGCCGTCCGCGCATGCGAAAGCCTGATAGGGCGCCAGGGACGGATGGCCGGAGGACAACCGTTGCGGCGGGACGCCACTGGCGCTGAATTGAGCGGCGTGGGTTGAGACCCACATGAGCCCGGTCTCGAACAGCGAAGTGTCGACAACAACGCCCTTTCCGGTTGTCGCCCGGCCCGCCAACGCCGCCAGAATGCCGATCGCGGTCCACATTCCGGTCGACAGATCGATGATCGACACCCCGACCCTGGCCGGCGGCGCGACCGGATCGCCGTTCACCGACATCAGCCCGGCGACCGCCTGAATAATCGGCTCGTAGCCCGGTCGGTCGCGCCACGGACCCTTATGCCCGAAAGCGCCGAGATTGGCGTAGATCAGTTTCGGAAAGCGCTTCGTCAGGCTCTCGCCGTCAAAGCCGAAGCGCTTGGGCACATCGACCCTCAAATTGTGCACGAACACGTCGGCGCCGCCGATCATGTCAATCAGCTCGTCCCGCTGGTCCTCTTCGCGAAGGTCGATCACAACGCTTTTCTTGCCTCGGTTGAGCGCCACGAAGATCACCGCCGGCGCGCCGTCGTCCTCACCGGCGAACGGAGGCCCCCAGCGCCGCGCGTCGTCACCCTCCGGTCGCTCGATCTTGATCACCTCGGCGCCCAGGAAAGCCAGGATCTGTCCGCAATAGGGTCCCGCGAGGTTCTGGCCGAACTCGATGACTTTTACGCCGTCAAGCGGTCCCTTGGTCATGGCGTTGCTCCGGAAAGAGGCGATGGTGGTTGGTTATGGCCGACTCACACCAATCCGCCGGAGACATCGATGGTCTGGCCGGTGACATAATCCGCGTCCGAGGAAGCAAGGAAGCAAACCACCTTGGCTTGATCCATCGCCTCGGCCATCCGGCGGAGCGGGATACCCTCGATCGCCGCGGCCTGGTCATCCGGGCTGCGTTGTTCGAAACGCGGGCGGATGCGTTCAGTCAGGGTCATATTCGGCGCGATCGCGTTCACATTGATGCCGAACGGCCCGAGCTCCCGACCGACCTTCTTGGTGAAGGCGATGACCCCTCCCTTGGCGGTGGCGTAGGCGCTACTGCTGGCATCGCTCATGCCGCGCCCGGCAATCGAGGCGAGATTGACGATCTTGCCGCCGCCTTGTTCCTTCATGATCGGAATCACCGCCTTGGAGAACAGGAACATGCCGTCGAGATTGAAGCCGTTGATGGCCTGCCATTCCTCCAGGGTCAACGCATCCGTCGCGGCGGCGGCATTGGCGATGATGGTGCTGCCCCCGACCGCGTTGACGAGAACGTCGATCCGCCCATGATGCTCCATTACCCCGGCGACGGTCTGGTTAACCGCGTCGCGATCGGTGGCGTCGGTGTTGTAAGCCACCGCCTTGCCGCCCGCGCCGGTGATCTCGGTGACCATCGCTTCCAGGCGCTCGTCATTGACGTCGATGGCGATGACAGTGCCCCCCTCGCCCGCGATGATATCGGCGGTCGCCCGGCCAATCCCACTTGCCGCCGCCGTAATCAGCGCGACTTTTCCGTCAAACCGCATGGTGGATCTCCCCTTCGCATGATGCGACGAGGACTCTAGGGGCGGGGCTCATGAATCGACAATCAGGCCACGGGGAATGATCACGAGTTGGATCGCCTCCCACGTTAAAAAGCCATGAAACGCGCGACGCGGAGGCACAATCTCCTCCGCGTCGGCATTCGAAACCGCTTGTTCTAGTCGGCGGCGTCCATGTCTCGATCGGGAATGGTGATCACCGGCTCAACCTTGCGCAGCTCTTCCATATCGATGTGACAGGCGATGGCGTGACGGTCGCCGGCGAACTGTACCGGCGGCACCTCGTCATCACAGATCGCGCCGATCTTGCGCGGACAACGGGTCGAGAACGGACAACCCTTTGGCGGGTTGAGCGGGCTCGGAAGGTTACCCTCCAGAACGATCCGCCGTTTCTGGACCTCGGGATCCGCGATCGGCACCGCCGACAGCAAGGCCTCGGTATAGGGATGGTAGGGCGGCGAGAAGACCTCGTCCGTCGCGCCGCGCTCCATGATCTGCCCGAGATACATCACCACCACCCGATCCGCGAGATAGCGCACCGCCGAGAGGTCATGACTAATGAACAACAGCGTCGTGCGATGCTCGCGCTGGATCTCCATCAGAAGCTCTGTCACCGCAGCCGCCACCGACACATCAAGCGCCGAGATCGGCTCATCGGCGATCACGGTTTTCGGATTACCGGCGAAGGCCCGGGCAATGCCGATCCGCTGCTTCTGACCGCCTGAAAGCTGACGTGGCTTGCGGGTGGCGAAAGCGCGGGGAAGCTTGACGGTATCCAGTAATTTAAAGACCAATTCCTGGATCTTCGCCGGATCGGACTCGATGCCGAACCGCTTGATCACCCGGCCGATCTGATACCCGATCGAGTGCGACGGGTTCAGCGTGTCGTTCGGGTTCTGGAAGACCATCTGCAACGACGCCAATTGTTCCGCCGTCCGATCGCCAACCGCGATCTCGCCGAGATTGGTGCCACTGAGATTGACCTCGCCCTCGGTCGCGGTCTCCAAGCCCATCAGCACCTTGGCGAAGGTCGACTTACCGCAGCCGGACTCGCCGACAATGGCCACGGTTTCACCCTCGCCGGCGCGGAAGCTGATGCTCTCGTTGGCCTTGACCTGCTTGGCCTCGCCGCCGGAGAACAACGCCGCCAGGGAGCTGTCCTTAACCTCGTAGTATTTGCGCATGTCCTTGACTTCGAGGACGGTCTCGCCAACGGGAATTACCTCCCGCTTGACGGTCTCCTCGGGTACGAAGGATTTGGGGTCGATCACGTCCCAGCGCGCGCAACGTACCCGATGCGCCGGATCATCGTCGGTGTGAACCGCGGCCATCGGGATCTGGTCCTGATCGCAGGTGCCGGCCTCGAAGAACTCACAGCGCGGCCCGAAATAGCAGCCCTTCGGTCGCTGATGCGGAAGTGGCAACTGCCCCTTGATCGCGGTCAGCGGACGCGCGTTCTTATCCGCGTGCGGCAGCGGGATACAGCCGAACAACCCGTGGGTATAGGGATGAGTCGGCCAGGAGAAGATCGAGTCGATATGACCCTCCTCGACCACCTCGCCCGAATACATCACGCAGATCCGGTCGCAGACTTCCAGCATCAGCCCGAGATTATGGGAGATGTAGAGCAGCGAGGTCCCGGTCTCCTTGCTGAGCTCGGCGATCAGCTCGACGATGCCGGCCTCGACCGTCACGTCCAGCGCCGTCGTCGGCTCGTCCAGCAACAGCAACGCCGGTTTCGAGAGCAGCGCCATGGCGATGACCACGCGCTGCTGCTGTCCACCGGAGACCTGATGGGGGTAGGAGTCCATCAGGCGTTGCGGGTCGGGAATATGCACCGCCGAGAGCATGTCGAAGGAGCGCTGATGCGCTTCCTCCTCGCTGGCGCCCTCATGGTTCATCGGCACTTCCATCAGCTGTTGTCCGATGGTCAGGCTCGGATTGAGCGAGGCCATCGGCTCCTGATAGATCATGGCGATGTCCTTACCGCGCAGACGGCGGACTTCTTCCTCGGACATGTCGGCCATGTCGCGGCCCTTGAACTTAATGGTCCCGCCGACGATCCCGCCGTTGTTGCCCATATAGCGCATGATGCCGTTGGCCACGGTCGACTTGCCGCAGCCGGACTCGCCGACCAGACCGACGGATTCTCCCTTGGCGATCTTCAGATCGAAATCCATGACCGCCGGGATCTCACCGGCCCGCGTGTAGTAACTCAGTCTCAATCCCGTGATCTCGAGGACTGGAGTTTCGTCTTGATCGGACATCCTAACCTCCTAGTCCCGCAAGGACACTTCGCGCAGGCCATCGGCCAGCAGGTTGAAACCAAGCACCAACAACGACACGGCACAGGCGGGGAAGATCGCCATATACGGGAAGCCGCCGGTAACGAAGGAGCGGGTCTGGGTGATCATACCGCCCCAATCCGGATCGGGCGGCGGCAGGCCGAGGCCAAGGAACCCGAGGGCCCCGATGGTGATCGTCGTGTAGCCCATGCGAAGGCAGAAATCGACGATCAGCGGGCCCCGCGCGTTCGGCAGGATCTCGACCAGCATGATGTACCAGGGACCCTCGCCCCGGGTTTGCGCCGCCGCGATGTAGTCCCGAGTGGCGATATCCATGGTCACGCCGCGCACGATACGCATGATGCCCGGCGAGGAGGCGAAGACCACCGCGAAGATGATGTTCACGCCCGAGGCGCCGAGATTGGCGATGATCAGGACGTAGAGCACCATGATCGGGAAGGATAGGATCACATTCGCGAAGAACGAGATGATCTCGTCCAGATAGCCGCGGAAATAACCCGCCGCCAGCCCCATCAGGATGCCGACGATATAAGCACTGACCGTGGCCAGGGTGGCGTAGAACAGCACCCGCTGTCCGCCCCAGATGATCCGCGAGAGGATGTCGCGTCCGAGTTGGTCGGTGCCGAACCAGAAGGTCCCGCCATCCGGTGCCTCGGAGCCTGGGAAGGCGAAAGGCACCATCGGCGCGTTCGGATCATAGGGCGCCACGATCGGCGCGAAGATCGCCAGGAAGACAAACATCAGGACGATCAGGCCGCCGATGATGCCAACCGGGCTTTCCCGAAGCAGGGCAACGGACTTGAAGATCGTCACCAGCATCGAGTCCGGCTTGGCGATCGGTGCGTTATTGGTTGTATCAGTCATGATCGCCGCCCCCTATTTGAACCGGATTCTCGGGTTGAGATAGGTATACCCGAGGTCACCGATGGTTTGCGTGAAGACCGCCACGAAGACGGCGGCGATGCCGCAGGCCTCGATCACGAAGATATCCCGGCGCAGCGCCGCCTCCAGCAACAGGGCACCAAAGCCCTTGTAGCCGAACGCGAACTCGGTCACGACCACGCCCGAGAGCAACCAGTTGATCTGCAGCATAATCACCGTAAACGGCGCGATGAGCGCGTTGCGCAGCGCGTGTTTCATGATGATGTGCCGATAAGGCAGACCCTTCAAAACCGCCGTGCGGATATACGGCGTGGTCATCACCTCGGCCATCGAGGCCCGGGTCATCCGCGCGATATAGCCGAAACCGTAGAGCGTCAGCACCATCACCGGCAGAATCAACTCGACGATGTTGAAGCCCGAAGTCATTGAGGAAGTGCCCGGCAGCCAGCCAAGCCAGAACACGAAGATGCCGGCGAGGATAACGGCGCTGGCATATTCGGGCACCGAGGTGGTGGCGATCGAGAGAACCGAGATCGCCCGGTCCTGGGGCGAGCCTTCCTTCATCCCGGCGAGCACGCCGAGCACCAGGGCGACGATCACCATGATCACGAAGGTAACGCCGGCGAGAATGCCGGTATTGCCCAAGCGATCCCAGAAGATATCGGCCACGGGGCGCTTGTAGATGATGGAATGTCCGAGATCGCCGGTCATCACCCGACCGAGCCATTCGAAATAACGGATGAACATCGATCGGTCATAACCGTTCTGTTCGATCCAGAGTTGCAGCTGATCCGCCTGCGCGTACGGTCCGAGGACACTGCGCGCGATCAGGCGCGGATCGCCTTCGTTGATCATGAATAGCAGCAAGGCGACGACGAGCATGATCAGGATCATCATGCCGATGCGTCGCAAAATCAGTTGGAGCATTGGTGTCTCCCGGTTCCCCATTCGAAGACGGTCAGGCCGCCATCGGTGTCTCGTCGACGATTTTTATCTTTAGGCGGCTAGCGTGCCGCGAGGTCGATCGAGAAAGCAACACGGGGGCTCGAAAGCCCCCGTGTGTCGTCGTCTTGGTCTTAGCTGTCCAACCAGACATCCTGGAATTGATGATACAGCGTCGGATGGGTCTTGAAGCCCTTGACCTTCTTGTTGGTGGCCTTGAAGACCGACCGCCAGAAGGGTTGCGGGATGATGGCGTCGTCTTGGATAAGCTTCTCGCAGACGGCCATTTTCTTCTTGCGCTCGTTGACGTCGAGGGTGCCCTCGGCATCGTCCAGCGCGGCATCGAATTTGGGATTGTCGTAGGCCGCCTCGTTCCACGGCACGCCCTTGCGATAGGCAAGGCCGAGCACCATGGTGCCGAGCGGACGGTGGGTCCAGGCGGTGTAGCCCCACGGCGCCTTGTCCCAGACTTCCCAATACTGGTTGGCCGGCATCTTGTTGATGTTGATGGTGATACCAGCGGCCTCGGCCTGGCTCTTGAAGATGGCGCAGGCGTCGGTCATCCAGGAACCCTCGGTGTCGCCATTGGCGATCTCGACGGTGATCCCATCGGGGTAGCCGGCATCGGCCAACAGTTTCTTGGCCTTGGCGATGTCCCGCTTGAGCGGCGGCAGTGCCGCGTAGTCGGGATGGATCGGGCAGACATGGTGATTCTCGGCGACTTGGCCGAGGCCCTTGAACGCCTTGTCCAGGATCTCCTGATGATCCATGCACGCGGCGATCGCCTGACGAACCCGGGGATCGTCGAACGGCTTCTCGGTAACCCGGAAACGCATGACGGCGGTCTGCGCGGTGGTCGCCTCATGGATGTCCACGAAGGGCAGACGCTTGACGGTCTCAATGGCGTCATTGGGGACGCGATAGACCATGTCGACCTGCTGGGAGGCCAGCGCCGCGATCCAGGCATTGGTGTCCTCGCCGTGATCGAAATACTGGATCTCGTCGAGATGGAAGGCGCCGTCGTGATAGTCGCCGGCGCGCTTCTTCAGGATCGCCCGCTCGCCGATCGAGAAATCGGCCAGCTCGCATGGGCCGGTGCCGATCGGATTCTTCGACAGGTCGGCTTCGTAATCGCCGCCAAAGCCCTTATGCACGATCGCCGTCGGGTAGTTGTAGAAGTTCTCCGGCATGGCCAGCGCGGCCTGCTTGAGGTTGAACTTGATGGTGTGGCTGTCGACGACTTCCACGGCATTGGCGATGCCGCGCTTCTTGCCGTCGGCGCCTTCCTCGACCATGGCACCGAACAGGCCAAGGTTGGAGGAACCGGTCGCCGGATCGAGCCAGCGGTTGACGGTGTGCGCCACGTCGGCCGAGGTGAAGTCATCACCGTTGGACCATTTGACGCCTTCCTTAAGATGGAAGACCCAGGTCTTGAGGTCGTCGGAGGCTTCCCAGCTCTTGGCGAGATAAGGCACCGTGACGTTATCGGCGCGCGTGCGGGTCAGATGCTCGACGAGGAAGCGCGCGACGTTGGACTTTTCCACCCAGTCGAAGCTGGCGGGGTCGGTCATTTCCTGGACCCGCATGGAAACCTTGAGGGCGCCGCCAGCCTTTGGCGTCGCGGCCATGGCTTCCTTAATCGGCGTCTCGCCGGTCAGCACATTGGCCATCGCATAGGCGGTGGTGGTGGTCATGCCGAGCAGCGCCGCCTGACGCAGGAAGTCACGACGGTCGATCTTCTTGGTTTTCAGCTGGTCGCACAGTTCCGGCAGATAGCTGTGCGTATCCGCCCCGTACGCGCGTTCGGTCGCTAGCGTATAGCGACGCGCATCGCGTCCTAAAATTTTCTTGTCACTCATTGATTACGCCCCCCATGGCATTTTTATCCGCCTAGTCTGTGCCCAGGCCAGGCTGAGCCGTGGCTTGAAACCGGCGGAAATTGTCTAATTCCGACAGCCCCACCCCACTGGATCGCGCGGAGAACGGGGATTTTTTCGCAAATCCCTTCTTCACGCGCTCCAACTCCTGAGACGAAGCCTAGAACACCCCGGCCCGGTCTGTACAGGTGTGAATGGGGTTGGGGACTGGATCGCCGGTCGCGGCGTAAGGCCCGGGCACCAAGAGAACAAACCAACATCGCTCGAACGGATCAATCGCGCGTACCGGCGGTTTTCGGGCCCGGCACGGCGTTCTCCAACTCTTAAGCCCCGGCGATGGCCGAAGCCAGAATGGTCGTCATCATCTTGTCCAGCTCCTTGCCCATGACGGTCAGTTCCGGAACCTCATAGGCGCCGAAGACATGGCTTGGCAGCCGATAGGTTACCGTCGCGGTCCGGTCGCTATTCTCGGTCACATAGAAGCGAACCGGCGCCTCGATCCCCGCGGCCGTGCTGGCGGAGAGCATCCGAACCGCGTAGCGCGGCGCGAAAAAGAAAAACACCCGATTGCCGGGAACGGTCTTGCCTTGTGACTTGGCGGCGCAGCTGCCACAGGCAACCCCGACGATGTTGAACTTGTGCTTTTTGATCGCCGGGCCGACGGCCTTGACGAATTTCGCGAAGGGCTTTCCGGTCTCGACCGACACCATGCCTGAATACGGGGTCGGGTTTTCCGCTTTTGCCGAGATGGCGAGTAGAACAACCAGGGCGAGGCCGGTGAGAATCGCTTTCATAACAGTCCCCCAGGGCAAGCAATGACGCTGGTCCCGATCTTCCGCCGCAAGCCCATAACCGCCAAGTGAACACTTCGTGAGGCGGCGAAAGTCCGTATGGTCAACTACATATACGCCTAAAGCGGAGAGGGTTATTGCGAAACTACGCGTTAAGCGTATAATGTTTTCGTGAAAATTGAATTCGATATCGTCAAAAGCGCGGCCAACGAGCAACGCCGAGGCTTCGGTTTCGACTTCGCCGCCCGCGTGCTTCTTGATGGCCAGCGCTTCGAAATTGTCGATGATCGCTTCGATTATGGTGAGATCCGCGTTCGAACGATCGGAGCGATAGCGAACGACGTTTTCGCCGTTGTCTATACCCGTCGCGGCGACACCATACGCGTCATCTCCGCTAGAAAGGCCAATCGTCATGAGCGCCAGCAATATCAAGACCGTAACTCTGAATCCGAATAACCCGCCATCGCTCTCGCGTGAGCAACGCGAACGGATGGACGAGATCAGCGACGATGCACTCGAAGCCGATGCGGCGAATGACCGGGATAATCCGGCCTGGACCGCCCGTGATTTTCAAAAAGCGCGGCGACCTTTTACTCCCGCCATGATTATTGCCATTCGCAAGCGGCATGGATTGTCGCAAGCGGCATTCGCGGAGAGATTTGGCCTGCCCCACCGTCAACTTCAGGACTGGGAACAGGGGCGAAAGGCACCATCGGCGACGGTTCACACGCTGCTTCGGGTAATCGACCGGGAACCGCATGCCGTCATCCGAGCGCTAGAACCCAGCCGATAGCCATTATGTAACCATCCCCCACGAAGATTTCGCCTTGGCTCAAGGCGCGGTATGATGACCCTCGCGAACGCTCGGACGATGTCGAGCCCCGACACGCCGCCACAACGGGAACAGTTTCATGACAGACGATCTCAAGGGAAAAACCGCCATCGTCACCGGGGCCGGGCGCGGCCTTGGCCGGGAATACGCCGAGAAGCTGGCGGCGGCGGGCGCGAACGTGGTGGCCGGGGACGTGCTTGATTGCGCCGATACCGTGGCGGCGATCTCGGCGGCGGGCGGTGGAAAAGGCATCGCCGTCTCCCTTGATGTGCGCGACCAGGCGAGCTGCGACGCCATGGCGGAGCTGGCGATGGCCAAGTTCGGGCGCATCGACGTGCTGGTCAATAACGCCGCGCTCTACGGCTCGCTCAAGGGCGGACGCTTTGAAAGTCTCGCGACGGATGAGTGGGACGCCTGCATGGACGTCAACGTCAACGGCATCTGGCGGTGCTGCAAGGCCGTGATCGGGCCGATGAAGGCGCAAAAGTCGGGCTCTATTATCAACATCTCGTCGCTTGCCGCGGTCGCCGGACTTCCCTATGGCCTGCATTACTCGACCTCCAAGGCGGCGGTAATCGGCATGACCCGCTCGCTTGCTCGGGAGCTCGGGCGCGACTGGATCCGGGTCAACGCCATCGGCCCCTCGGCGGTCATGACCGAGGGCACTTCGGAATTCTTCGGCGACCGGCTCGAGAAAGTCGCCGGCGTCATCGCCGATCAGCAAACCCTCAAGCGCAACCTGCAACCCGAGGATCTGTCCGGCACCGTGCTCTATCTCGCCAGCGACGCCTCGAAATTCGTCACCGGCCAGACGCTCATGGTCGATGGCGGGACCGTGTTCCTGTAGACCGGCGATGCTCCAGTCGACACAAATCGCGCTATCGAAACGTCTCCTGGCGCATCTCGATGCCAAGACCACCGACACGGTCGACGCGATCGCCCATAACCCTGTCGACGCCTTCACCTGTACCGACCGTTTGGAGCGGGAATGGAAGCAGCTGTTCCTGGGCATGCCGCAATATGTCGGTCTGTCCTGTCTGATCCGCGAGCCTGGCGATTTTCTGACCAATGACGATCTCGGCGTGCCGATCCTGGTAACCCGCGATGTCGACGGGCGGGCGCGAGCTTATCTGAATGTCTGCCGGCATCGCGGCGCACGGCTCGCCGAGGGATGCGGCAAGGCGGGGAGGGGCTTCACCTGCCCCTATCACGGCTGGACATACGATACCCATGGCCACCTCATCGGCATTCCGGACCGGCGCAATTTCACCGGGGTGGAGCAAGCGCTATACGGGCTGACCGAACTGCCGCTGGAGGAGCGTCACGGCATGCTTTGGGTGGCGCCGCGCCCGGAGATCTCCGCCGATCCGAGCCCCAATCTGGAGGGGCTGGACGAGGAGTTCATGAGTTTCGGCTTCGCCGATTACCATCACCACGACACGCGGGTCGGCCACTGGAAGATGAACTGGAAGATCGCCATCGATACCTTCCTGGAGCCCTATCATTTTCCGATCCTGCACAAGAACACGGTGGGACCGATCTTCTTTCCCAATCTCTGCGTGGTCGACGGGTTCGGACAAAACCTGCGCGAGATCTTCCCTCGCCGCGGCATCGTCGAGATGCATGACCAGGCCGAGACCGAGTGGGATCTGGTAAAGCACTCCGCCGTCGTCTATCAGCTGTTCCCCAATATCGTCGTGGTGGTGCAGATCGATCATTACGAGATCTGGCGGATCTATCCGGTCGAGGGCAAACCGGACGAATGCAAGGTCTATCTGGAATTCTACATCCCCGAGCCGGCGACCTCCGAGAAGGCGGTCGAGCATTGGCGGCGCAATCTGGACCTGGTTCTGCGCACCGTGGAGACCGAGGACTTCCCCGCCGGCGAGGGCATTCAGTCGGGCATGCGATCCGGCGCCCAGGACCACATTGTCTACGGCATGAACGAGCCGGCCCTGCATCATTTCGAGAAAACCGCCGCCAGGGCGGTTGGCGCAACCCTATAAGAGAGTCAATCCAGGAGTAGTAAAAATGACCGTTACCCACGACTTTTCCGGCCGCGCCGCGGTAATCACCGGCGGTGCCCGGGGCATCGGCCTCGCCGCCGCTCAGCGCTTCGCCGCCAGCGGCGCCAAGGTCTCGCTTTGGGACATGGACGCCGCGCGCCTCGCCGAGGTCGCGGCGGGATTCCCGGGCGGCGTCGACACCCAAGTCGTCGACATCACCGACTGGGCCTCGGTCGAGGCCGCCGCCAAGGCCAGCCACGCGGCCATGGGAGGCCTCGATATCCTACTCAACAGCGCCGGTGTCGCCGGGCCGAACCACAAGACCTGGGACTATCCGGTCGAGGAATGGACCAAGGTCATCGACATCGACCTGAACGGCACCTTCCTGTGCTGCAAGGCCGCCGTTCCCTATATGCGCGAGGCCAATTACGGCCGGATCGTCAACATCGCCTCGATCGCGGGCAAGGAAGGCAATCCGAACGCCTCGCCCTACAGCGCCGCCAAGGCCGGGGTCATCGGTCTGACCAAATCGCTCGGCAAGGAGCTGGCGGACATGCCGATCACGGTGAACTGCATCACCCCGGCGGCGGTACGCACCGAGATCTTCGACCAGATCAGCCAACAGCATATCGATTTCATGCTCTCGAAGATCCCGATGGCCCGCTTCGGCCTGGTCGAGGAGATCGCCAACC
>JADHLJ010000108.1 GCA_016780745.1 Alphaproteobacteria bacterium
GATCCCGATGGAGCATCAGTATTTCGTCACCGAGGAAATCCCCGAGATCGCCGCGCTCGGACGCCGCCTGCCCTCGGTCGCGGATCGCGACGGGGAGTACTATCTGCGCCAGGAAGGTCTCGGCCTGCTGGTCGGCGCCTATGAGAAGGACGGCCGGTTCTGGGCCGAGAACGGCACGCCACTGGATTTCGGGCATGAGCTGTTCCCCGATGATCTTGAACGGATTTCCGAGAATGTCATGCGGGCCTGCGCGCGCATCCCGGCGCTGGAAGCCGCGGGGATCAAGCGGGTCATCAACGGCCCGATGATCTGGTCGCCGGATAGCTCGGCCCTGTTCGGCCCGGTCCCGGAACTCAAGAACTATTTCTGCTGCAACGGCATCATCCCCGGCTTCAGCCAGTCCGGCGGCCTCGGCATGTTGCTGGCGCAATGGATCGTCGAGGGCGAGCCGGAACTCGATCTTTTTCCCTGGGACATGGCACGCTACGGCGATTGGGCCTCCAAGAGCTTTACCAAGGCGCGGGCGTTGGATTGCTATTCCAATCGCTTCAAGATCCACTTCCCGTATGAAGAACGCGAGGCCGGCAGGCCGGTGCGCACCCGACCCGCCTATGAGCGCCAGAAGGAAATGGGCGCGGTCTTCGGCCTCAATTACGGCTGGGAACATCCGCTCTACTACGCCGCGAACGGCGCGCCGCGCGAGGAAAGCTACGGCTTTGAGCGGCAGAATAGTTTCGCGCCGATCGGCGAGGAATGCCGGGCCCTGCGCGAGAATGTCGGTATCCTCGACGTTTCGAACTTCGCGAAATACGAGATCGTCGGCAAGGGCGCCGGCGCCTGGCTCGACAAGATCGTCGCCAACCGGGTGCCGGTGGAGGTCGGGCGCTCCTGTCTGACGCCGCTGATCGGCCTGCGCGGCGGTATCGCCGGTGACTTCACCATCACCAAGCTGGATGACGAGCATTTCCTGATGATCGGCTCCGGCATGGCCGAGCGCTATCATCGCCGCTTCTTCGACATGGTAGACAAACCCGATGGCGTCACCATGCGCTCGCTCACCAACGAGAAGACCGGCTTCAATGTCGCCGGCCCCAAGGCGCGCGATCTGTTGCAGCGACTTACCAACGAGGATCTCTCGAACGAAGCATTCCGCTTCATGCGCTCACGCCGGATGAGCGTCGGCGGCATCGACGCGGTCGGTATCCGGGTCTCGTTCTCCGGCGATCTCGGCTGGGAGCTTTATGTTGATCAGAGCCAACAACTCTCGCTGTTCGACATGCTGTTGGCCGAGGGCAAGGACCTGGGCGCGCGTCCCGTCGGCTCCCGCTCGCTGCTCTCCCTCCGGATCGAAAAAGGCTATGGCAGTTGGGGGCGGGAATATTCGCCGGAATACTGGCCCCAGGAGGTTGGCCTCGATCGTCTGATCAAGCTCGAAAAGCCGGAATTCATCGGGCGCGACGCCTATCTCGCGATCAAGGACAACGCGCCGCGGGAAAAACTCGTGAGCTTCGAGGTCGAGGCGAGCACCGCGGACGCGGTGGGTGGCGAGCCGATTTTCCTGCCCAATGGCGGCGCGCCGGTCGGCCGGGTCAGTTCCGGCGCCTATGGCCATTATGTCGGGAAGTCCCTGGCCATGGGTTTCATCAAGACCGACGAAGCAATCCCCGGCGCGGAATTCGAGGTCGCGGTCCTGGGTAAACCGCACAAGGCGACGCTGCTGGAAAAACCGGCCTTCGATCCGGAGGGCGCGCGTCTGCGCGGGTAACGTCGAAACGCGGGTCTGAGGTTTGGTGGAATAGACGCCCAACAGCGCCCACGGCACGAGCGACAATGGCCGGCCTTACAGATCCAATTCACCCCCTCTCTCCGTATCCCTGGCGAAGGCCAGGGCCCATGCCGTGATGCTCACGACCGGGCGATCCGCGGAGCGGTCTAGCTTCGCACGCGAAAAGTTAACCATCTACCACGAGGAACCACCGGCGGAAGGGCCCCTGGCTTGCGCCAGGGATACGAGGCGGCGGAGTGGTTTGACGGGCCTGTGCTGTCGGCGATGGATGGCGCGCGCTGACGTTGCCCTGGATGGGCCGAGCCGCGGCCTCGACCGTTATAATCCGGGCGATACAATCAGCGCGCCTCTCTCCGTATCCCTGGCGAAGGCCAGGGCCCATGCCGTGATGCTCACGACCGGGCGATCCGCGGAGCGGTCTAGCTTCGCACGCGAAAAGTTAACCATCTACCGCGAGGAACCACCGGCGGAAGGGGCCCTGGCTTGCGCCAGGGATACGGTAGGGGCGGCGGAAGCGGCCCTGGCTTGCGCCAGGGATGCGGTACGGGTGGCGGAGTGGTTTGACGGGCCTGCGTGGTCAGTGACGCATGACGCGCGCTGACGTTGCCACGGCCGAGCCGTGCCACGGATCCGACCGTTATGACCCGGGCCATTCAATCAGCCACCCCCTCCGTATCCCTGGCGAAGGCCAGGGCCCATGCCGTGATGCTCACGACCGGGCCATTGGCTGCGCGGTCTGGTTTCGCACGCTAAAAGACATCCACCTACCGCGTGGAACCACCGGCGGAAGGGGCCCTGGCTTGCGCCAGGGATACGGGGGAGGTCGGGGGTGGCTCAAGGCGGGGGCTGTGTCATTGCCCAGGCATGATGCCTCGGTAAACGGATTCAGCCCGTGTTCTTGCCGCCATAGCGCCGGACCCGGATGTCGGCTTGTTCCTGGTGGCCGGCGAAGCCTTCGATGGCGCAGAGCCGCGAGCAATACTCGCCGATCATGGCGCTGGCCTCGGGCGTGGTGATCCGCTGGTAGGTGCAGGTCTTCAGGAACTTACCGACCCAAAGCCCACCGGTGTAGCGCGCGGCCTTCTTGGTGGGCAGCGTGTGGTTGGTACCGATGACCTTGTCGCCGTAGGAGACATTGGTCTCGGGGCCAAGGAACAGCGCGCCGTAATTGGTCATGTTCTCCAGGAACCAATTGGGATCGCGGGTCATCACCTGAACATGTTCGGAGGCGATGTCGTCGGCGACCGCCAGCATCTCGGCCTCGTCCTCGCAAACGATGACCTGGCCATGATCCCGCCAGGCCTGGCCGGCGATCTCGGCGGTGGGCAGGATGGTGAGCTGACGCTCGACCTCGGCCATGGTGTCCCGGGCCAGTTTTTCGGAATTGGTGAGCAGGATCGCGGGGGAGGTCGGGCCGTGTTCGGCCTGGCCGAGCAGGTCGGCGGCACAGATCTCGCCATCCACCGTCTCGTCGGCGATCACCAGGGTTTCGGTCGGACCGGCGAAAAGGTCGATGCCGACCCGGCCATAGAGCTGTCGCTTGGCTTCGGCGACAAAGGCATTGCCGGGGCCGACCAGCATATCAACGCCGGCGATGGTCTCGGTTCCCAGCGCCATCGCGCCGACCGCCTGGATGCCACCGAGGCAGTAGATCTCGTCCGCGCCGCCGAGATGCATGGCGGTGACGACGGCGGGGTTCGGCTCGCCATTGAAGGGCGGCGAGGCGGCGATGATCCGCTTTACCCCGGCGACACCGGCGGTGACGATGCTCATATGCGCGGAGGCGACCATCGGGTATTTGCCGCCGGGCACATAGCAACCGATGGCGTTCACCGGGATGTTCTTGTGGCCTAGGACCACGCCGGGCAGGGTCTCGACCTCGACATCCTTCAGCGCGTCGCGCTGGATCTGGGCGAAGTTGCGGACCTGTTCCTGGGCGAATTTGATGTCGGTGATGTCCTGGGCACTCATCCGCGAGAGGCACCCTTCGATCTCCTGCTCGGAAAGCCGAAAGCTTTCGCGCTCCCAGCCGTCGAACTTGGCGGAAAGCTCGGCGACGGCGGCGTCGCCCCGGGTCTCGATCTCGGCCAGGGTCGCCTCGACGATTGCCCTGACCTTGGCGTTCTCCTCGGCCTTCTCGGTTTCGGATTGTCCGGATTTCAGATACCGCGCCATGGTCCACCGCTCCATCATGTATTGATTTCGGCGTGGTTCTAGCAGCTTGCCCGGCGCGGCCCAAGTCCTAGCGATCGGGATCGCGATGTCTTTAGTCGGCGGCATCCAGGATCGACCACAAGGCCGCCTTCGGCTTCAGCAGATCCGCCAGCGTGTAACGTTCCAACACCCCGACGAACGCCGATAGCGCCTCGTCGAGTACCCGAGGCAAGGCGCAGGCCGCCGCGATCGGGCAGGTGTTGGTGTCCGGATCGAAGCACTCGACGATCCGCATGTCATCCTCGCAGGCCCGGACCACGGTGCCGATATTGATGTCGCCCGGGGCGCGGGCCAGCCGCATGCCGCCGCCGCGGCCGCGAACTGTTTCCACGAACCCCGCCTGGGCCAAGCGATGGACCACTTTCATCAGGTGGTTCTCGGAGATGTCATACCCCCTGGAGATCGCCTTGATGGTCACCAGATCATCGCCAGGCGCCGCGCCGAGATACATCAGAACCCGCAAGGCGTAGTCGGTGTGAACGGTGAAGCGCATGAGCGTATCCGCGGGAACGTCAAAAGGTGCATTTAAGATATTGCATTTCCAATTGAAACACCATAAGAAGTATTTGCTATATATCTTATAGTAAGGTCGCGGAATGACGTTGGTCACGGAAGCGTTGATAGAGGAGGTCGTTCGAGGCTTTTACGCCCGGGTGCGCGACAACCCCGATCTCGGCCCGATCTTCGCCGGGGCGATCGAGGATTGGGAACCGCATCTCGCCAAGATGATGGATTTCTGGTCGGCGGTGATGCTCTCGACCCGACGCTTCAAGGGCAATCCAGTGATGAAGCACAACGCGCTTGGCGGCGTGACGCCGGCGCATTTCGACACCTGGCTCGGCCTGTTCCGTGAAAATGCGCGAGATCTTTGCCCGCCGGACATCGCCGAGGAATTCATTCGCAAGGCCGAGATGATCGCGGAAAGCCTGAAGCTCGCCAAGTTCGGGCTTCCCGGCGTGCCCCGTGTTCGTTCAGCTGGGGCTCCACTCTAAGGTCGTCTCGAAGAGCCCGGCTTCAGCGAGCTAGCTTTCGTACACCACCGCCCCGCCGAGGATCGTCATATCGACCTGGATATCCTTGATCGAGGATGTCTCGATCGTCAGCAGGTCCCGGTCGAGCACGGCCAAATCGGCGAGCTTGCCGACCTCGATCGAGCCTTTCAGATGCTCCTCGCGCCCGGCAAAGGCCCCGAGCCAGGTATAGGCGCGCAAGGCCTCGAGCGGTGTCACGGCCTGGCGTTTGTCCAGGTCACCCCCGGTATCGGTCTCCCGGTTCACCATGGCGTGCAGGGCGGTGAACGGATTGGCCTTGCAGATCATCGCGTCGGAATGGCCCGGAGCCGGCACGCCCGCGTCGATCAACGCGCGATGCGGCCACATATCCACCATCGCCTCGGCGCCGCGATTGGATCTGTAGGCATCACCGAGCTCGAACATGAAACCGTTCGCCGAGCTGTCGATCACACCCGTTTTTTTAAGGCGGGCGAGCACCGCCGGGGTGACATGACAGCAATGCTCGACCCGCATCCGGTGATCCTCGCGGGGAGCGGCCTCGAGACAAGCCTCGATCACGTCCAGCGCGAAGTCGATGCCGCGGTCTCCGACACCCTCGATCATGACCTGCAGGCCGGCGCGATGCGCGGCGGTGGCGCGGGACTTGAGATCCTCCAGCTCGTATAGAAGAACCCCGGTATTCGGCACCGGCTCGCCCTCGATCGGGGTGCCGACATAGGGCGTGTGATACGCCGCGGTGCGCCCGCTGGTGGAGCAATCGGGGCACCATTCA
Organism: Alphaproteobacteria bacterium; assembly: GCA_016780745.1. Lineage (GTDB taxonomy): Bacteria > Pseudomonadota > Alphaproteobacteria > Thalassobaculales > Thalassobaculaceae > JADHLJ01. Next base: position 5,786 of record JADHLJ010000108.1, read on the forward strand.
ACGCCGATGATCCGCACGTCGTCATCGCCGAACCCGGACTGGATGCCCGAGGCGACGAAGGACTCAACCAATCCCTCCTCGCGACCACTGACGATGATCCCGACCCGCATGGTGAGCCGCCCCTGGTCCTTCATCATCTGATAGGCGCGGATCGCCCGGGCCGGGGTGAGAGAGTTGTAGACGGTGGTGATCCCAACGCTGTTCCAGTCGGCGAAGACCCGCTCCAGACCCTCGGCGATGCTCTCGGGTGTATCCCCGTCATGGACCCGATCCAGGAAGATATGCGCCGCCGTCTCGCGCACCAGCCCGGTGAACGCACCCGTCTCGGGATGGCGATCGAATTGACCGAAGGGCGGGTCGGTGGCATCCGGCGCGACACCGCAAACCTCGAAAGCTCGGGAATTGGCGAGCCCGAGATGCCCGTCGGTGCGCAGAATGAACAGCGGCCGCCCGCCGGTGGCCGCGTCGAGCTCGGCGAGGCTGGGATAGCCGCCGGATTTGTTGTCATTCAGGCGATAGCCGACAAACCAGTCATCCGGTCCAAGCTTGGCGCATTCCGCCTCGATCCGGCCCAGCAGCTCGGCGCGGCTGGTGACGTGATCCGGCGACAACTCGTGCCAACTCATCAGCCGCGCGGCATAGGCGTCGGGATGGCAATGGGAGTCGACAATACCCGGGATGACCCGTCTTGCGCCCGCGTCGATCACGCGGGTATCGGGGCCGACATGCGCCATGACCTCGGCGTCGGCGCCGACGGCGATGAAGCGTCCGTTGGCCGCGGCAAGCGCCGTCGCCTCGGCTGGACCTTCGGCGGCCATCGTGGTGACCTTGGCGTTGGTAATCATCAAGTCGGCGTGCATGATGACCCGTGAAATCGTGAAGGAGATCGCGGATGAAGTGGACAACAGGGCGCTGACCACCGCAAGAGGGACGACGCCCCTCATTGTCTCGTTTCGATCGCTTTCCCTGATTTCCTTTCGTCGCGCGTAGAGGTCATCGACATGAGTTATGCCATCAAGCCGAGAACGCCCGAGGGTGAGCGCGCGATTGCAATCGCCGAAGGGCTTATCGAGCGATTTCGCGCCCGGGCCGACGCGGCGGATCGGGCGAACGAGATTTGCCCGGACAATTACCGGGACATGCAAAACGAGGGGATCGCGGCGGCTTTCGTGCCGGAGGCGCTCGGCGGGCTCGGTCTGCGCTCCATGCATGACTGGACCCTGCTGATCGCGAGCCTGGCCAAGGGCGACGGCTCGGCGGCGATTGCCATCAGCATGCATCTCTCGGCGACGCGAGGGCTGGCGGCGCTTTACCGGGCCGCGACACCGGGCTCACCGCCGCGCGCGCGGGCGCGAAACATTCTCGAGGCGGTGGCCCGGGGCGAGACCTTGATCTGCTCGACCACGACCGAGCGCGGCACCGACAATCTGCATCCTCTCACCGAGGCGCGCCGCGACGGGGACGGATGGAGCCTCGGCGGGACAAAGCATTTCGTCACCATGTCACCGCTCGCCACCCATGTGGCGACCAATGTGCGGATGCGCGACGGGGATGGCGACCATATCGCCAATGTTCTGCTACCCATGGACACCCCCGGCGTCTCCCAGGGCGGCGACTGGGATGCCTTGGGCATGCGGGCCTCGGGCAGTCAGTCGGTGACTTTCGAGGCGTGCCGGGTCCCCCTTGATGCCTTGCGCGTGATCGGACCCTGGGGGCGCTGGAGCACGCCGGTCCTGGTCGGTCGCACCCTGGCCAATGTGCCGCTGGTAGGCGCTTTCCTAGGGATCGCGGAGACGGCCATGGGCATCGCCGTTGCGGGTCAAGAAAAGACCCAGGCTCGCACTGGCGCGCGCACCGGGGCGCACCATGCCCTGGCCGAGATGGAGATCAAGCTTGCCACCGCCCAGAGCATCCTGGCGCGGCTGGGCGAGACCCTGGACGCCTTCATGGACACGAGCGATGAGGGTCGCGCCGCGACCTACGAGCAGGGTCACGCGCTGATGAAGGATTATCAATCCGCGAAATGGGTGGTGAATCGCAACGCCATCGACATTGTCGGACAAGCGATGGATCTGAGCGGTGGCGGCGGCTTCATGGCCCGCAATCCGCTCTCCCGGCTGTATCGCGATGTGCGCGCCGGGCCGTTCATGCAGCCGTATTCCCCGGTGGACGCGCGCGCTTATATCGGCAAGGTTCTGGTCGGGGAACTTCCCGAGGAATAGGTGGTGGGTGTGCCCAACGGGGTGGAATAAAAGCAGATGGCTATCCAGCAGATCGAGATCCTAGCGATCCTCGCGGCGGCAATGGGGCTGTTCGTCTGGGGCAAGTGGCGCGCCGACGTGGTGGCGCTTTTGACGCTGGCGGCGACGGTATTGCTGGGCCTGGTGCCGGCGGCGGACGCGTTTCTCGGGTTCGGCCACCCGGCGGTCATTACAGTCGCCGCGGTTCTGGCGATTTCGGCCTCCATGGCGCGGGCCGGCCTCGTGGACCTTCTGGTCGGCAAGCTGGTACGCCTGGTTGCGGCGGGCCAGGGCCGCTTCATCATGCTGGATTGTCTGGCGGCGGCGGTCTCCGGCTTCATGAACAATGTCGGCGCGCTGGCGCTTCTGATGCCCGTGGGCTTGGGCATCGCCCAGCGCGACGGCGTGCCGGCCTCGCGCATCTTGATGCCGCTGTCCTTCGCCTCGATCCTTGGCGGTCTGGTAACTCTGATCGGCACACCACCCAACATCATCGTCTCCGGGTTCCGGCAGACCGCCGAGGGCACGGGCTTCGCGATGTTCGATTTCGCCCTGGTCGGTATTCCGGTCGCGTTGGCCGGAATCCTTTTCGTGGTGATCGCGTCGCGTTGGTTGCTACCAGAGCAACGCGGCGGCGAAGCCTCGGGGCCCGATTTCGATCTCGCGGGATATGTAACCGAGTTCGTGGTGCCGGAAGGCTCCGCGTTGATCGGCCAGAAGGTCGACGCCATCGGCCCGGTGACGGGGGACGAGACGCGGCCCACCGAACTGGCGCTGATCCGGCGGCGCCAACGCATCGTGCGTCGCCTGCACCACGAGGCGCTGATCGCCGGTGATATCCTGATGATGCGGGGAACGCCCGAGCAGATCGAGGTCGCGATCGCCAAGGGCTTGGAAATTCGCGAGCGCTCCAAGGAAAAGGCCCGGATCGAGGCCGAAGCCGAAGAAACCGAGCGGGAAGAAAAGCCGGCCGAGGAAGGCCCGATTGTGCTCGAGGCGGTGGTGCCGCCACGCGCGATGATCGACGGACGCTCGGCCGCCGATTTGCGCCTTCGCTCCCGATATGGCGTGAACCTGCTGGCGATCGCCCGGGAGGGGTCTCCCATTCGCACGCGTCTGCGCGACACGCGAGTGCGGGTCGGCGACGTGCTGCTGATCCAGGGCGAGCCGGACACGATCTACGGCACCCTGTCGACGCTGGGTTGCCTACCCCTGGCGCAGCGCGAGATCAGCCTGGATCACAATCGGTCCTTCCTGCCGCTCGGTTTTTTCGCCCTGGCGATCGCCGGAACCGCCCTCGGCCTGGCCCCGGCGGCGCTGTGTTTCAGCCTCGCCGTTCTGGCCATCGTGCTGACTGGAACGATGACCATGAATCAGGTCTACGAAGCCGTGGATTGGCCGGTGGTGGTGCTTCTGGGCGCGATGATCCCGGTCGGCGGCGCCATCGAGAGCACCGGAGCGGCGGCGTCGATCGCCGCCATGGTCGCGGAAGTCGGCGGCGGGCTATCGCCCTATCTGGTGCTGGGGCTTGTCCTGGTACTGACCATGACCCTGTCGGACATCATGAACAACGCCGCGACGGCGGTGGTGATGGCCCCTGTCGCCATCGGCATCGCCGGTGGTCTTGGGTTGGCGGCGGATCCGTTCCTGATGGCCGTCGCCATCGGCGCGTCCTGCGCCTTCCTGACGCCGATTGGTCATCAGAACAATCTGCTGGTGATGGGCCCGGGTGGCTATCAGTTCGGCGACTACTGGCGGCTGGGCCTGCCGCTTGAGATTTTGATTATCGCCATTGCGGTGCCTTTGATTCCGGTGGTCTGGCCGTTCTGACCGGTTTGATGCCTATCCAGATTTCTCTTCCGGCGTCCAGTCGACCATCCGCAGGCTCTGGCCCCCAAGGCGTTCAAAGGCCCGCTGGCGACAGGAGAACACGATGATCTGCAAGTCGCTGGCCTGGCGATGCAGCGCGTCGAACATCTTCTCGATCCGATCGTCGTCGCTATAGACCAGCGCGTCATCGAGGATCACGGGAACCGGCTTGCCGTTCTTGGCCAGTAACCGCGCGAAGGCGAGGCGCGTCAGCACCGTCAGTTGCTCGCGCATGCCGCCGCTCAGCACCGACACGTCCTCTTCCTGGCCGTTACGCTCCAGCGATCGCGGAACCAGGGTCTCGTCATCGAAGGTGATGCTCGCGTCGGAGACCACCAGCGAGATCAGCGGGCGCAGTTCTTCCATGACTGGGCCGAGATACTGTTCCTTGGCGGCGAGGCGCGCCTCGTCCAGAGCTCCCCGCAAACGCCGGAGCACGGTAATCTCGGCCTCCCGCGCCGCGACCCGCTCCTCGGCGGCCTGTCGCTTGTCCCGGGTTTCGGCCAGTACTTCCTCGATCGCGTCCTCCGAGCGGGCGCGGATCTCGCCGGTAAGACCACTGATCTCCTGATCCAGACGCGCGGCCTCGCCATCGAGATTATTGACAACCGACGCGGCGCGCTTGGCCGCGGCTTGGGCGGTTTCCAGATCCGGAGCGTTGGCGTGCAGGTCCGTGACCTTCTGGGTGGCGACGGTGAGGGCGGCGGCGGCTTCGGCTTCCGCCGTCGCGAGACGGTCACCCTCCGCGTGGCGTTCCGCCTCGGGACCGAGGATGCGATCGATATCCGTCAGGGTCTCGCGCAGATAATCGATGGTCAGTTTGGCCAGCGACGCCGCCTCTCGCTTGCCCGATAGCGCGGCCCGCGCGGTCTCGGCCACGGTTCTGGCGGCATTGGCGGCGGCGGCGGCTTGCTCTACGGCGCGCGTGGCCTGATCCAGATCCGGCGCGTCGGGGTCAATGTCGGCGGTAAGATCCGCGATCCGCGCCGCTTCGATCCTGAGCGCCTCCAGCCCGTCCGGCGCCCAGGCGGCCAATTCCGCGCGCGCGACCCGGATACCCGCGCGCACCTCGGACAGGGTCCGTTCGCGTTCCCTTAGCGCGGCGATATCCTCGACACCTAGCTGTTCCAGGTCCCGCGTGAACGCCGCCTGCTTGGATTGCAATGCCTCGACAAGGCCGTCATCCGTATCCGCGCCCGCGCTCACGGTCAGGACGCCGATATCGGGGATCTCAAACCGCGTGGACCGGGTAACGGCGCGACTGTCTCCCTCGGCCAACGGCGCGCCATCGACTTGGATCGCGGCGGTGGGGTTTTCCGCGTATCGCACGGTGACGAGAGCGGACTTGGCATCCAGTCTGGCGCGCATGTCGGAAATCTCGGCCTCCAGCGCGCCTAGCCGCGCGACGGCATCATCGGGGAGAGCCAGGGCCTGTTCACGCGCCGCCAATGCCTCAATTTGGGATTGGCTTTCCCGCGCCTTTTCCAAGCGGCCTTCCAGGACGGTCAATTGCTTGCGGGCCTCGGCGCCGTGGCCAGCGGATACCGCGCGGCGATGATCCTCCCTTGCGCGCGCATGCGCGGCCTCAACCTCGCCCAGACCGCGCGTGGCTTCTTCCTCCTGCTTTTGGCCGGCCACGACGGCGGCGACGGCCTCGCCATGGATTCGCTCCGCGTCGGCGAGGCGCGCGGTTGTCGTTTGGGAGCGCTCCAGAGCCTCGCGGTGTCGAGCGAGGCTTTCCCGCGCCAATCCGTGCCGCCCGACCTCGATGTCACGCAACCGAACCGCCTCGGCCAATTGCGAGGCATGGGAGGTGGCCCGCTCCAGAGCCTCGGCGGCGCGCGCCATCTCGTCTCGGCGCTCCTTGATCGCGTCCGGAGCCATGATCTCGTCGCGCCGCGCTTGCTTGGACCTTCGCTGATCCAAAGCCTCGCGCAGAGAGGACAACATTTCGGCCTGATTGGCCTCGTCACCGCGCAATTGCTCCAGTTCCTCGATCGCCTCGGCGTAGGGTCCGCCTTTGCGAGCTTGGCCGCGTTCGGTGACAAGAACATCAAGATCGTCCTGACACCGCTGGAGAATCCAGGCCATGCGCCGGCCGCCGGTCAACGCCTCGACCTCCTCGCCCGCGACCGAGGCAAGCGCGTCCTTGCGGGCCTCGGTCTCCTGGTCCTGCTGAGCCTTGCCGCCGGTTTCGAAATCGGTGATGCCTTGCCGCACCCATAAAAGACCAGTCGGACCGGACGCGCCGCCTCGGGTAAGGTCGGCGATCCAGGCCTCGGCCTGGTCCGCCTGGGCCACCAGCCGCCCGGTGGCAAGCTCCGTCACCGTCGCGGCGCGACCAGCGTAATACTGCTTGGTGACGCGGTGGAGACCCTGGTCGGTCTCGATATCCGCCTCGATCCGGGGGCTGCCGCCGCTATGGGGTCGCAGAAGGCGCACGGCCTTTTGCGTCGCGGTGTGAGGCTGAAACAACAGGGCATGCAACGCGTCGAAACTGGTGGACTTGCCTTGCTCGTTCTCGGCGGCCAGGACATTGACGCCGTCCTCGATCGCCTCGATCGCAACGCCCCGATTGGCGAAGCGCCGGACATTCCACAATCTGATCGC
>JADHLJ010000109.1 GCA_016780745.1 Alphaproteobacteria bacterium
GGGTAGTAGAGCCATATATCGATGGAAACATCCCTCTTCCGGTTTATCTGGCGGTACAGCAAAAGAGATCAGATCTTTTTGTTGATCCTCACGGGATTGTCTTTCCCGTTTCTCTACTTCTCATTGGATTTGCCAAAAATCATCATCAACAAGGCTATTGGCGGCAAGGACGTGCCGTCGGAGATGTTTGGCGTCCCGGTCGATCAGATCAGCTACCTCATGGTCTTGAGCGGCATATTCCTGGCCTTGGTTTGCGTTAACGGCGCGTTCAAATTCTACGTGAACGTGTTTCGCGGACAGTTGGGCGAGCGCATGCTGCGCCGGCTGCGGTACGATCTCTACGCGCGGATGCTGCGATTTCCGCTCCCGCATTTTCGCCGGGTAAGTCAAGGCGAGGTCATTCAGATGGTCACCGCCGAGGTGGAGCCGCTGGGCGGCTTCGTCGGTGACTCCATCGCGCTGCCGGCCTTTCAGGGCGGTACCCTGCTGACCATCCTGATTTTCATGTTTGTCCAGGATCCGATCCTGGGTTTGGCGGCGATCGCGCTGTATCCGATTCAGGGATACATGATCCCCAAGCTGCAATGGCACGTGAATCAGCTCGGTAAACAGCGGGTGCGCAATGTGCGCCGGTTGTCGGAGAAGATCGGTGAGTCGATTTCGGGCATTCAGGACGTCCACGCCAATGACGGCGCCCGCTGGGCCCTGGCCGGTATTACCGACCGGCTCGGGGTCATCTACGACATCCGCTACGAGATCTACCGTCGTAAGTTCTTTATCAAATTCCTCAACAATTTCATCGCGCAGCTGACGCCGTTTTTCTTCTATTCGATCGGCGGGTATCTGGTGATCAAGGGTGATCTGACTTTCGGAGCCCTGGTCGCGGTTCTGGCGGCGTATAAGGATTTGTCCGCGCCCTGGAAGGAATTGTTGACCTATTACCAAAGGCTGGCGGATTCCAAGATCAAATACGATCAGGTCGTTGAGCAGTTCGACCCCGCCGGGACCCTTCCCGCCGATATGCAACAGGCCGAACTGGAACGCGATTTCCGCTTGGCGGGACCGGTTAGCGCCGCCAACGTCTCCCTCTTGGACGACGAAGGTCAGCCAATCATCGAGAACCTCTCCTTCACCGTGGAAACGAAGCAACGCACCGCCATTGTCGGGCCAAGCGGCGGCGGCAAGGATTTGACGGCGATGCTGCTCGCCCGGCTATTGATGCCGGATAGCGGTCAGATCAGCATTGCCGGGACCGAGACCTCTGGGCTTCCAGAGGCGGCAACCGGGCGGCGGATCGGCTATGTCGGCCCCACCGCCTATACCTTCAACAGCACCCTTCGGGAAAACATTCTTCTCGGCGCCATGCATCAACCGGTTGGTCCGGCCGACGAGGATGAAGGTGACCCTCAGGAGCGCGCGCGAAATCTCGAAAACGCGCGTTTGTCGGGAAATACCCTGGACGATCTCGCCGCCGATTGGGTTGACTACGAAGCGATTGGTGCCGAACCCGGCGCGGGCCTAGACCGGCGGCTGGCGGAAATACTCGAGATTGTCGACCTGGCGGACGACACCTATGCGCTGGGGCTGCGGGGGTCGATCGATCCCGAGGCGCGTGCCGGGGTGGCGGAACGCGTTCTCGCGGCGCGCGGTACCTTGCGCTCTCGGCTGGCGGAGCAGGGCATGGCGGGTCTCGTGGAGTCCTTTGACGAGGCGCTCTACAACACCAACGCGACCGTGGCGGAAAACCTTCTGTTCGGAACCCCGGTGGGTTCAAACTTCGCTCTGGAGAACATCGCCGAGAACGATTATGTGCGGCAACTGCTGGAGAAGACCGGCCTCGCCGAGATTTTCGTCCGAATTGGCCGGGACGTCGCATCGACCATGGTGGAACTGTTCGCCGATCTTCCGCCGGATCATGAGTTTTTCACCCAATACGCCTTCATATCCTCCGAGGATTTGCCGGACTTCCAAATCCTCGTTGGCCGGGCCGAGCGTCTTGGCCTCGACGGCATGGCGGCGGAGGATCGCGATCGTTTCCTCTCCCTGCCGTTTAAGCTGATCCCCGCGCGACATCGTCTTGGTTTGATCGACGATGAGGTCCGAGAACGAATCCTGGAGGCGCGCAAGGTTTTCGCCAGTGATCTTCCCGAGGATCTTCGCGGGTCGGTCGAGTTTTTCTCCGCTGATCGCTATAACGCCGCGGCGTCACTCCAGGATAATATCCTCTTCGGCAAGGTCGCCTATGGCCAGGCCGACGCCAGCAGCAAGGTGGGTGAAGCCCTGGCCGAGGTCATCGAGGCCGAGGATCTGCGCGGCGCCGTGATCGAGGTCGGGCTTGAATTCGAGGTTGGGGTCGGTGGCTCCAGACTGTCGGCCGGACAACGGCAGAAAGTTGGTATCGCGCGCACCTTGTTACGGCGCCCCGACGTCCTCATCTTTAATGAAGCGACCGCGGCCTTGGACTCCGGAAGCCAGGCTCGGGTGATCGCGAATATCTTCAAGGAGGTCGAGGGTCGTGGGATGATTTGGGCTTTGCAACGCGCCAGCCTCGCTGAACGGTTTGATCGCGTGATGGTGATGCGTGGTGGCCGTATCGTCGAGTCCGGTGGCTTCGCCGAGTTGAGCGATAAAGACGACAGTGCCCTCAAGTCCTTGCTTGGTGAAGAATAGGAACCCGGCAAAAATGGGAGATAAGTGATGAGTTTGCAGGAAGAGGTCGAACTTCTCCGAAACATCCCGCTTTTTTCGAAGATTGATCCCTCGAAGTTGAAACTGCTGGCGTTCACCTCCGAGCGGCTGGCGTATCAGGACGAGCAGATCCTGTTCAATCAGGGTGATTCCGGGGACGCCGCCTATATCATCATGAATGGCGGCGCGGCGATCCTGATTGAAACCGAAACCGGACCCTTGGAGGTCGCTCGTCTCAAGAAGGGTGATGTCGTTGGAGAGATCGCGATCCTCTGTGACGTACCGCGGACGGCGACGGTTCAGGCGAAGGACTCACTGACCACATTGAAGGTCACGAAGGACACGTTCTTTCGCCTGGTGACGGAGTTTCCGCAAATCGCCGTCGAGATCATGCGCGAGCTGGCCGCGCGGTTGGAGCACACCAACGCGCAGCTCCGCGCGGCTCATAGCAGCAAATAGGTAGGCCTGGGTGACGGCGACGCGATTTCATCGGTTAAGCATGATTCAGTCATGAGTCGATTGGATAGCGCCATTCGCCGTCTGATGGCGCAGAAAAACGCGCTGGAATGGGCTGTCGACGCGGTGACGGGCATCAATGGACCCGTGCTGGAGCTTGGTCTGGGCAATGGTCGGACCTATGACCATTTGCGCGAGATCGCGACCGATCGCCGGATCTATGTTTTTGAACGCGTAGTCGCGGCGCATCCGGACTGCGTGCCGCCGGACGAGCATTTGTTTTTGGGTGATTTCACGCAGTCCCTGCCGCGCGCCATCAAGCAATTGGGGGCCGTCGCCGCGATGGCGCATCTGGATATCGGCACCGGCGTCAAATCGGACAGCACGCGTCTGGCGGAGCGGATCGCGCCCCTGGTTCGCGACTTGCTGGCGCCGGGTGCTCTGGTCGTCAGTGATCAGGAGATAGCCGATTGGTCGGAGTGCCGGCTGGAGACCCCGCCGGGAATTCCCGAGGGCCGGATCCATCTCTATCGTCCAATTGTCGGCTCGGCCCTATAGACCCATCGCGCCTTCGGGACGTGCCGCGAAATCGGTCTGGCCCTCAACCTCCCGGAAATGCCCGAGCGCCCAATGGACACTGGGAAAGGCGAGTTCGTCCCAGGGAATTTCATCCCAGGTGAACAAGCCAACTTCAAGGGATTCGGGGCCGGCCGCGATATCGGGGGTGACCAGTCTGGCGCGGTAGATAAGCTGAACCTGACTGATCCGCGCGATATTGTAGACCCCGAGAAGCGAGTCGATCGCGATCTCGGCGCAAGCCTCTTCCTGAGCCTCGCGCATGGCGCCCTCGATCGAGGTCTCACGCTCCTCCATGTATCCGGCGGGAATGGTCCAATAACCCTTACGCGGCTCGATCGAGCGTTTGCACAGCAGGAACTTGTCCTCCCAGGTGCAAACCGAACCAACGACGATCTTCGGATTTATGTAGTTGATGAAGCCGCATTCGTCACAGACCAGACGCTCGAACGTATCGTCCGCCGGAACGCGCTTGTGGATTGGACCGCCGGTGCGATCATCATAGGAAGCATTGCTCATGCCGATACTGTGCCGCGCCGATAGACGGGCGGCAAGTCGGATCTATCCGGTGATGGAAACAAGGCCGCGTCGAAAGGACCGAGATAATACCCAATTGGATTTGGCGTCAGACAACCAGATCCAGCGTTCCGCCCAGCCCACCAAAGCCGCCGCCTCGGGCGGTTTGACGTTCGGCCGTGGCGCGTTCCGCGTCCCGGCGCGAATCCTGAGCGTCGACCGCGCGGTCTTCATCGGCCGCGGTGATGCCTTGCGGGGTGTTCGGTCGAACACCATTGTTTCGGAGCTGCTCCACGGGTCGCGGCACGACCAAATTCGGCAGCGCGGCGTTGACCGGTAGTGACGGCGGTATCGCGGGTTGGACCATTCTGGCCTCCTCTACCTCATAAACTTAAGGCGGGATGCGCGAAAAGTCAAGGAAACCGGCGATTCGCCATTATTTCTCTGTCTTGAGAACCGCCACACCCGGCAGCTCCTTGCCTTCCATCCATTCCAGGAAGGCGCCTCCCGCGGTCGAGACATAGCTGAACCGTTCTTGAACGCCGGCCTGGGCCAGTGCGGCCACCGTATCACCGCCGCCGGCCACGGAGAGGACCTCGCCCGCGTCGGTCAGATCCGCGACTCGCCGGGCGAGGCCGGTTGTCGCGGCATCGAAGGGCGGGATCTCGAAAGCACCGAGCGGGCCGTTCCAAACCACGGTCCGGCACGCGGCAATCGCTTCGCCAAACCGCGCGGCCGAAGCGGGGCCGGCGTCGAGGATCATCATGTCGGAGGGCACCTGGTCGACCGGCACGATCTTGGTGGCGACGCCCGCCTCCAGGCTTCCCGCGACCACGGCGTCATCCTGAAGCAGGATTTCACAACCCGCCGCCTCGGCCCGCGTCTCGATCTCGCGGGCGGTGTCCGCGAGGTCTCGCTCCGCCAACGACGCGCCGACATCAAGACCTCGGGCGTATAGGAAGGTGTTGGCCATGCCGCCTCCGATGATCAGTCGGTCGACCCTGGACACGAGATTGCCCAGCAGTTCCAACTTCGTGGAAACCTTGGCGCCGCCGACGATCGCCGCGACCGGACGCTTCGGGTTTTCCAGCGCCGCGCCCAGCGCTTCAAGTTCGGCCTGCATCAGCCGACCGGCATGGGCCGGCAGCTTCCTGGCCACCGCCTCGATGGAGGCATGGGCCCGGTGCGCGGCGGCGAAGGCGTCGTTCACATAGGTATCACCCAAGGCCGCGAGAGCCGCGGCGAAGGCATCGTCATTGGCTTCCTCGGCGGCGTGATAGCGCAGATTCTCCAGCAGCGCGACATCACCATCGCCGAGGCCGGACACCACCGCCATCGCGGCGTCGCCGATGCAATCATCGGCGAACTGGACAGGCGTTCCACCGAGCGTTTGGGAAAGTGGACCGGCAAGGGGCGCCAGGGACATTGACGGCTCGCGCTGGCCCTTGGGGCGGCCGAAATGCGACATCACGATCACCCGGGCGCCGCGTTTGGCGAGCTCGGTGATCGTCGGCGCCGCGCGCTCGATCCTTGTCGCGTCGGTGACCTTGCCGTCACGCATGGGCACGTTGAGATCGACGCGCAACAGAACGCGTTTTCCCTTGGGGTCGAAATCGTCGATTGTCTTGTAGGTGCTCATGAGAGATGTCCCGTCGGAAGGAAGCGCGCGGCGTTTTCAAACACAGGTTCCGGCGCGGCGCAACCAGCGGGCGAGCGATTCTCGCGGAGGTCCATGCTTTCCACATGATTGATGTATTGTATTTCTCGCGTCGACAGACAATTTCCAAGAGATGATTCATGAAGGATGGTCGATATGAGCGTGGCTGAGGGGTTCGCCCACGCGGTAAGCCAGACCGCTCGAATGGCATGGTTTACCGGTCATTATCTGGCGACCCGACGGCTGGATGAATTGTCGGGCGCGCGATCGTCAAAATTGTCCCCGGAAGCGCGGCGGCGTTTGCGAAAAACCCGGAGGGCGCTCGCCGCTGGCGCTCTTGATCTGGTGCGTCGGGACGCGAAAGATATCGCGGCGGGGGTTTACCGCGCACCCCGGGACCTGGTTCCCAACCCGCTTGAGGCGGTGCGCGATCTGCTTCGCTATTATCGAGACCTACCCCGCGCCCGCGCCCGTCGTATCGCCGGTGATGCCATGCAAGCCAGGGATCTGGCGTCCGAGGGCGATTTCCCGGAGTATTTCACCCAGAACTTCCACTACCAAACCGATGGTTATCTCAGTCGCCGATCCGCTGAGCTCTATGATTTTCAGGTTGAGGTATTGTTCACCGGTACCGCCGACGCGATGCGCCGTCGGGCCTTGCCGCCGATCAGGGGTTTTTTGAAGGATCGAGGCGATCCCGGGGCGATCGCGTTGCTCGACATAGCCTGTGGCACCGGCGGGTTCCTGGCGGAGCTGAAGCATAATTGGCCAGCCCTGGATCTCGCGGGCCTCGATATCAGCCCTCCCTATTTGGAGCGGGCAAGCCGACGTGGCGCAGCGGTCGCGGGTATCGATTTCATCCAAGGCAATGCCGAGGCGATACCCCTGCCGGACGGCTCGCGGGATATCGTCACCTGTGTCTATCTTTTTCACGAACTGCCGCGCGCGGTTCGCGAGACCGTTGTCCGAGAGATGGCCCGGGTTCTGCGTCCCGGCGGCCGGGTGATCCTGCTCGACAGTCTTCAGACCGGCGATACGCCGGCCCTGGACCCGGCACTGCTGGGTTTTCCGGATACCTTTCACGAACCTTATTATCGTGACTATCTGGAGCACGATCTGGGGGCGCTTCTCGCGGATAACGGGCTTCGCGTGGTGACCAGTAAACCGGCTTACCTGTCCAAGCTCTTCGTCGCCGACAAGCCGGTCTAGGGCTTAGCCGCGGACGATCAGTTCCAGCGGAAACCCGTTCAGGATCTCGGGCGCGCCATCGGTGACCAGCACCGTCTGACCGACGCCCATCGCCAGACCCGTATCCGCGTCGCCCAACATGACATGCGGGAAGAACACCATGCCGGGCCGCAGTTCCAGCGGATTGTCGGCGTAGATCATCGGCGGCACGTCCATCCAACTTGGCCGATAGGTCGCGCCGAGCGAGTAACCGCAGGCGGCATAGCGATGTGCGCCATGTCCCGCGGCATCGAGCCGGGCGCGGTGGATCTGGTCGACGACGCCCAAGGGCTCGCCGGGCCTGAATGCCTCCAGCATTTCGCGCAGGGTGTCTTCGACCAGGCGGTACATCGATAGCTGGGTCTCGGTCGGCGTGCCCAGCACCACCACACGCTCGATGCAGCAATTGTAACGCCGGTAGGTGCCCGCCAGTTCGATCATCACCTGATCCTGATCATCGAGCGGGCGGGCGCCGCCGACGCCGCGCCCATAGATTGCCCGCCGCCCGGAATTGACCAGTGGCCCCGCCGGCGGCATGTCACCGCCGCCCTCCAGCATCGCGGCCATGGCGGCGGCCGTTAGCGTGCTGTCGAGCACACCGGGTCGGGCGGCGTCCCGGACCGCCTCGACCGCCGCGTCGGCGAGTTTGGCGGCTTCACGCATATAGATCAGTTCCGCCTCGGATTTGATCAGACGCTGGCGGCGAACGATGTCGGAGCCGTCCACGTGATCACAAACGCCATCGAGCGCCGCCGTGATCGCGGCATAGGTCGCGCCGGTGCAGCCATGATTGTCCATCTCGATCCCCACCGTGCTTCCGGTGAGGCCGCGTTCGATCAGAATGTCGCGCAATTGGCCCGCCGGGTCGGCATCCTCGGCGTTCAGCCAGACGCGTATGTCCTCGATCGTCGAGGTGTCCCGAGCCTGGGCGACGTCCGGGCGACGACACAGCAAGGTGACGGGATCACCCTCGGTGGTCAGTACCGCGCATTGGAAGAACACATAGCCGCCGCCATCATAGCCAAACAGATAGTAGTGGGATTCCTGAGCCAGGATCAGCAGCGCCGATAGCCCCCGTCGCGACAGCTCGGCGCGGGCAATCGCCGTTCTCTCGGCATGGGTTTGCGGTGGGAAGTTTGACATCGTGGGCCTCTCTCGGACGTGCGCGGAGTGGGTGTCGCTCGCGCGGGTCGGACAAGGCCTGGATATCATGATCGCGCTTGTCCCGGAATTGCGGAGCCGCCGAATTCACCGCACACTTGCCCTGTCTTACCGAGGAGACCCCATGTCCGCCGATATCGCCGATATTCTGAATCGAGAGATCAAGGCCCTGGTGTTTGATCAATACGGCACCGTGGTCGACATGCAGAAAGGCCTGGTCGAGGCCGTGACACCCTTTCTTCGCGACAAGGGATGGGAGGGCAAGCCGAACCAGTTCGTGACCTGGTGGCGGCGCACTCATTTCGAGGATTCCATGATCGATTCGCTGATCGATCGCGGCCACACACCCTACCGCCAGATCGGCCACCGGGCGGTCAGCCAGGTGCTCGATCGCGCCGAGATCCCACACAATCAGGCGGAGGTTGAGTGGCTGGTCACCCAGATCGAGTCACTGAAACCGTTTCCCGATGTCATCGAGGCGCTCGGTCGTCTACGTCAACGCTACAAACTGGTGATCCTCTCGAACGGTGACCGGGACATGCTTCAGGCCGCCAAGCCGCATATCGGCTTCGACTTCGACCTCACCATCTCGGTTCAGGAATCCGGCGCCTTCAAGCCCGACAAACGCACCTACGCCAAGGCCGAGGAGATCATCACCACCCGTTTCCCCGAAATCGAGCGGAGTGGAATGCTGTTCGTGGCCAATCATGCCTTTGATTGCATCGGCGCCAAGGCCTGGGGCATGCGGACGGTGTTCATCGATCGTCGACGCCGCCCGTTTGGACAGAGCCCGCATCAGCCGGACCTGATCGTCAAGGATTTCGCCGAACTGGCGGCAACCCTGGTGCCATAATAAACTTCGACTTCTGAGTTACAGCGATCTGATCCCGCGCCGATTCCCGCGCGCGCGAAAGAACCCGGAGCCTCGCATGCGTCTGCTCGTCGCGATGATGAAACACGAGACCAACACTTTCTCGCCGGTGCGCACCGACCTTGAGCGCTTCATGGCCTGGGGCGGACATGTCGGCGAGGCGGCCTACGCGGCCTACAAGGGCACGGGCATGCCGTTCGGCGCCTATCTCGACCTTGCGGAGGAAGCCGGGCACGAGGTGGTCACGCCGATTGCCGCCGAGGCGATGCCGTCGGGCAAGGTCGAGGCCGCGGCCTATGAGTTCATGACGGGTAAGATCCTCGACGCGGTGCGCGAAGGCGTGGACGCGGCATTGCTGGACCTGCATGGCGCGATGGTTTCCGAGACCACCGATGATGGCGAAGGCACTCTGCTGGAGAAGATGCGGGAGATCGCGCCGGACCTGCCGATTGCGGTGACCTATGATTTGCACACCAATCTGACCCAGAAGATGATCGACAATTGCACATGTCTGATCGGCTATAAGACCTATCCGCATGTCGACATGCGCGCGGTTGGCGAGAAGATCGGCCGGGTGATGCTGGATCATCTCGCGGGCAAGAACAGCCCGGTAATGGCCTGGGGCCATCCGCCGCTCTTGGCGCAAACCCTACGCATGGGCCATGACGATGAGCCGATGAAAAGTCTGCTGGATCTGGCGCGCGAGGCCGAGGCGCAACCCGGTATTCTGGCGGCCACGGTCTTTGGCGGCTTTCCGCTGGCCGATTTTCATGACGCCGGCGCGTCGGTTTGCGTGGTCGCCGATGGCGATGGGGCGTTGGCGGAGAGGTGGCGGGACCGCTTGGTCGAACAGATGTGGAAGAACCGCGAGGAGTTCGTGTATCGCGGAGAGCCCTTGGAGGACGCGGTCTCTCGGGCCAAGGCTCTCACCGATGGGCCCGTGCTGCTGTTGGACCATGCCGATAATGTCGGCTCCGGTGGGACCCAGGACGTCATGGTGGTGATCGAGGAAGTCTTGCGTCAGGGCTTGAAGGATGTCGCGGTCGCGGCGGTCTATGATCCGGAGGCGATCAAGACCATGCAGAAGGCCGGTATCGGCGCCACCGTCACGCTCCAACTCGGCGGCAAGACAGAAATGCCCTCGATCGACATGAAGGGCGAACCGCTGGAAGTCACCGGCACGGTGAAGAGCCTGACCAATGGCGAGTGGATCGTGCGCGGGCCGATGTATACCGGGGTCAAGGTCTCCATGGGGCATTCCGCCGTTCTGGATACCGGCGACGTTGAGATCGTCATCACCTCGCAGCATCATGAGCCATGGGATCTCGGGGTGTTCACCTCGGTCGGCATTCAGCCGGAGCACAAGCGCTATTTGCTGCTGAAGTCCCGGATCCACTACCGCGCCGGCTTCGGTGATCTCGGCAAGCACACGATCACCTGTGACGGCCACGGGGTGACGACGTCCGATAACACATTCCTGGACTTCCAGAAGGTACGCCGGCCGATCTATCCTTTGGACAACATCAACGAGCCTTGACGGGATCATCTTAAGAGAGGCGCGGCATTCCATGGCACCAATCGGCATAGCGATTTCCCGCGGCGCGACCCCGTCGGATATCGTCGACTGCGTAAAACTCGCCGAATCCCTGGGATATGAATCCGCCTGGGTGGCGGAAGGCCATGGTGGTGATCAGTTCTCGATCCTGTCGGCCTGCGCCGCGACCACTTCGACGATCAAGCTCGGTACGGCGATCAGCAGCGTCTTCGTGCGATCCGCGCCAACCATCGCCATGGCCGCGGCGAGTGTCGATGATCTGTCCAACGGCCGTTTCATCCTCGGTTTGGGCTCCAGCCACAAGGTACAGGTGGTGCCCGAGCACGGCGTGACCTACGAGAAGCCGATCCTAAGGCTGCGCGAGACGGTCGAGGTCGTGCGCGCGCTCTTGGCCGAGGGGGTGGTCAGCTATCAAGGTGAGACGATCACGATCGAGAACTTCGACTTTTGGTTCAAACCGCGTCGCGCCGAAATCCCGATCTACGTGGCCGGGCTGTTCCCAAAAATGACCGAGGTTTGCGGCGAGATCGCCGATGGCATCATCCTGACCCGAAGCACGGTCAAGACCGCGACCGAAATCCGCCGAAATCTGACCGTCGGCGCGACGCGGGTCGGTCGGGATCCGGCGGATATCAAACTGACCTCCCTTTTGCCCACCGCCGTCGCGGACACACGCGCGGAGGCCATGGACATGATGCGGCCCGGCCTGGGGTTCTATGTCGGGTTTTTCCCACGCTACAATAAACTGATCGCCAGTTACGGCTTCGAGGAAGAAGCCGCCGCTGTCGCGGAGGCCTTTGCAAAGGGCGACATGGAAGGCGCGAACCGGGCGGTAACCGACGCCATGATCGACGCCACCAGTGTCGCCGGCACGCCCGAGCAATGCCGTGAGAGGATCGCGGCGTATCGAGACTCCGGGATTGAACTTCCCATCATCAGCCTCTTCAGCCGTGGCGGCGATGCCAAGGCGCGTTTCGAGGCGGCCATTCGTGCTTGTGCTGGAGCTTAGGAACCATGGCAATCGATAAACGCGCGGCATCGGCCGTCGAGGGAATCGGCGCGGTCAAGGATGGCGCGGTGGTGATGTTCTCGGGCTTCGGCGGCGCCGGGTTCGCGAATATCCTACAGGACGCTTTGCTAGAGATCGGGCCACGGGAGATCACCTTGGTGGCGAATTCGGCGACTCATCCGTTTTCGCATACCCACAAGCTGATCGAGGCCGGCCTGGTCGCCAAGGTGATCGTGACCGCCGCGCGTGGCCGTGGCCGCGAGCTCTCGCCATTCGAGGAATTGTGGCGAGACGGCAAGATTGAGCTTGAATGCGTGCCCCAGGGAAGCTTTTCGGAGCGTATTCGCGCCGGTGGGGCCGGTATCCCAGCTTTCTTCACCCCCACGGGTTACGGCACCGATCTTTGCGCCGGCAAGGAAGTGCGGGAATTCAACGGACGCGCCCATGTGCTGGAGACCGCCATCGTGGGTGATCTCGCCTTGATCCGCGGCGACCAGGCGGATCGCTACGGCAATGTCAGCTTTCGCTATACCCAAATGAATTTCGGCCACGCCATGGCCACCGCCTGCGCGCATACGGTGGCCGAGGTCCGCGAGGCCTTGGAGGACGCGATGCCGCAAGCCGAGGTTCAATTGCCCGGCGTCTATGTGAATAGCGTCGTGGCGGTGGGAGGTGAGCCATGAGCGCGCTCGACAGAAATCAGATGGCCTGGCGGGCCGCCCAGGACTTGCCCGATGGCGGGGTCGTTAATCTCGGCCTTGGTATGCCGGT
>JADHLJ010000110.1 GCA_016780745.1 Alphaproteobacteria bacterium
ATAGAGATCGGCGGATTTGATCTCTTTCCGAAAATGGGTCGTCGTGCTGGCGGTGACCGTGTGTACGCCATGCGCCTCCATCTCCTTCCAGCCGGTGCCAAGTTTCGACCAGATGTGAAAGATCGCGTCATCCAAGAAGTGCGCGTACCAACGCACATTCATGTGGCCGTACTGGTCACAATGCCAGGGGAAGCACACGCCCCGGTGCAGCTCGTGCCACCGCGCAACCTCCGGCGCCTCTCGGGGCATGTCGGGGAGATCCGGCACCGGGTCCGGGCCGTCGAGCTGAGCCTGGATCAACGGGCGCAACACGCCGGGGATCGGGGCGGAGCTTCTGGTCTCCGGATTGAAGAAAACTTCAAGGGTTTCCAAGGTCGCGTGGATATCACCGGTTTCGGTGTTCCGCATTCGCAGTAGGAAGGTGCAGGTCTTGTTGCTGGCTCGGATCAACGCGGCCTCGGTTGTCACCAGGTTGCCGACCGGCAATTCCTGGATAAAACTCGTGCGCACGATCGAGGCGACACCGTGGGCGCCGGTCTTCATGACAACGCCGTGGCTCATGCCGGTCTTGGCGTAGGCATGGAACATCGCCTCGTTGAACAGGTTGGCGTATTGCCGGACATTCAGATGCCCAAACTGGTCACACAACCAGGGGTGAACAACGCCGGTATGGACTTCGTGCCAAATGGTCATGCCGTATATCCCAAGATCAAACAACGGGCCGGTCTTAGCAGACCGGGCGTGAAGCTGACCAGTCCCGCCGCGAGAACCGACGCGATATCGGTCTTTGCTTCCCCCCAGCCCCGGTTTCTGGCAGACATTGCGTTTCCGCCACCATCAGATCGTCCCATGCCATGAGCGCCACCGACACCGCCGAACCATCCACGGAAATCGACGCCCCAAGCGACTTCATTCGCGAGCAAATTCGCGCCGATCTGGCGGATGGGACCACGCGGCAAGTCATCACCCGGTTCCCGCCGGAACCCAACGGCTATCTGCATCTCGGCCATGCCTTGTCGATTTGCCTGAACTTCGGCGCGGCGGGTGAGTTCGGCGGGTTCTGCAACCTGCGCTTCGACGACACCAACCCGACCAAGGAAGAGATCGAGTTCATCGAAGCGATCCAGCGCGATGTCACCTGGCTCGGCTTCTCCTGGCCGGGCGAGCCGAAATTTGCCTCCGACAACTTCCAGCAGCTTTATGACTGGGCCGAACATCTGATCATCCAGGGCAAGGCCTATATCGACGACCTCTCGCCCGAAGAGATCCGCGAGTATCGCGGCACCCTGACCGAGCCTGGCAAGCCCAGTCCCTGGCGCGACCGCCCGACGGAGGAGAACCTGGATCTGTTCCGGCGCATGAAAGCCGGCGAATTTCCCGACGGCGCCCGGGTTCTTAGGGCCAAGATCGACATGGCGTCGGGCAATATCAATCTGCGCGACCCGATCCTCTATCGCATTCTGCGCGCCACCCATCCCCGGACCGGCGATGACTGGTGTATCTACCCGACCTATGACTTCGCGCACGGTCAATGCGACGCGATCGAGGGCGTGACCCATTCGCTCTGCACGCTAGAATTCGCCGACCATCGCCCACTCTATGACTGGCTGATCGAACAGCTTCCGGTCCCGGCGACGCCGCGTCAGTACGAATTCGCCAAGCTGTTGATCTCACACACCGTGCTCTCCAAGCGGCGGCTGACCCGCCTGGTGACCGAAGGTCACGTGCGCGGCTGGGACGATCCGCGCATGGCGACCCTGTCTGGACTTCGCCGCCGAGGCGTGCCGGCGGAAGCGCTTCGGAGTTTCGTCGCCAAGCTCTCGGTTTCCAAAAACGAGGGCGAGGTTGAGATGGCGATGCTGGAACACGCCATCCGCGAGAACCTGAACCAGGCCGCCGAGCGCCGGATGGCGGTGCTACGTCCGCTGAAGGTCGTGATCACCAACTATCCAGAGGGCGAGAGCGAGACCCTGGAGGCGATCAACCATCCCAATGACCCGGAGGCCGGCACCCGCCAGGTGCCTTTCTCGCGGGAGATCTGGGTCGAGCGGGACGACTTCATGGAGGACCCGCCCCGCAAGTTCTTCCGCCTCGGTCCGGGTCGCGAGGTGCGGCTTCGGTTCGCCTATTTCATCACCTGCCAGGACGTCATCAAGGACGATGCCGGCGAGGTGGTGGCGCTGCATTGCACCTATGATCCCGCGACCAAGGGCGGCGACGCGCCCGACGGACGCAAGGTCAAGGGCACGATCCATTGGGTCTCCGCCGCCGACGCGCTGGATGCCGAGGTCCGGCTCTACAACCCGCTCTATACCCGGGCCGATCCCGGCGCCGAGGGCGACTTTGTCGATGACATCAACCCGGACTCGCTGGAGATCCTGACCGACTGCAAGCTGGAGCCGAGCCTGGCGGAAATGGCCGCCGATGCCCCCGTGCAGTTCGAGCGCACCGGCTATTTCATCCCCGACCCCGACGGCACGCCGGACGCGCCGGTCTATAACCGCACCGTGGCGCTGCGGGATAGCTGGGCCAAGGCCAAGGGCAAGGGTTAGATCAAGGGATAGGAGGTTCCCATGCTGACTGATGTGATCAAGCGGATCATCAAGGAGAACACGATCGGCATGGTGGCCACGGTCACCCCCGATGGCGCGCCGGCTGTCTCGCCCAAGGCGACCATGGTGATCCTGGACGACACCCATATCGCGTTCAGCGATATCCGCTCACCCCAGACCGCGCGGAACATCAAGGCCAACCCGGCGGTGGAGCTGAATTTCATCGATGTCTTCCGGCGCCAGGCCTGCCGGGTCAAGGGCACGGCGGTCTATCACGCCAAGGGCGAGGATGGCTTCAACGCGCTCAGTCACCATTTCACGCCCTGGGACTATCTGGCCGACCGGATCCGCGGCTATGTGGTGGTCGAGGTCACCAGGGCCCAGCACATCCTCTCGCCCGCCTATGACGCGGGCGCCGACGAGGAAGCACTGAAAGCGGAATGGTTGGAGAAATACACCGCGCTTATGGGCTAGCGAGACACCGCTGGGCTCGGGATGCTAGGCTCGCCATTCGCGGCACCATCGACGAGAAGGGAAAGACGGATGTCCCAATGCATCGTGATTGTTCAGTTTGATCTGCCCAAACGCGCCACGGATCAGGCGATTTCCGGCGGCCTCGGATCGGCGCCGACCTATCGCGGCCTCGAGGGCAAGGGTCTGCTGCGCAAGGACTATCTGAACGGCGACGAGGGCACCGGCGGGGTCTATCTCTGGGAAAGCCGGGCGCATGCCGAGGCCTGGTATACCGACGAGCTTGTCGCCTCGCTGACCGAGCGTTTCGGGGCCAAGCCGCGCCTCACCTGGTACGACACCCATGTGACGGTCGACAATATCGCGGGCGAGACCCGGGTCGACGGAGCGCCGGTTTCCGAGACAGTAGCGGCGGAGTGAGTCATCGTGTTTTTTTGACGCGTTCTCCTGCCTGTTAAGCCGGGAAACAGTCTCAGACATCTCGCGTAATCTCCACTCCACCGTCGCGTCGGCGAAAGCCGGGGCTTGTGGCAAACGGTATCGAGCCCCTGTTTTCACAGGGGCGACGGGGAAGAGCGGGGCCTTGTCCATCGCACGACCGCGAGGCTAGAAGATCTCGAAATACTCGCGCTGTTCCCAGTCCGTGACCTCGGTCAGGTAGCGCGAGACCTCGCCTTCCTTGATGGCGAGCAGATAGTCGACGAACCCGTCACCCAACACCTCACGATACATCGCGCTGGAGCGAAACGCCGTCATCGCGTCCATTAGGCTACGTGGCAGAGCCGGCGCCTCGGTCGTGTAGGGCGCGTCCGCTAGCGGCGGCGGAACCAGACCGCGCTTGATCCCGTCAAGACCGGCAATCATCTGCGAAGCGAGGTAAAGATGCGGGTTCGCCGCGGACTCGCCGACGCGGTTCTCGACCCGGGTTCCGGCATCGCCGGGCCCACCGATCGCTCGGATCATCGCGCCCCGATTATCCCGCGCCCACAGCACCCGATCCGGCGCCAGGGATTGCGGGCGAAACCGCTTGTAGCCGTTGATCGTCGGCGTGGTGAACAGACAGGAAGCCGCCGCGTGCTCCAGCAGTCCCGCGACATAAGTCTCGCCAACCTCGGATAACAACGCGCCCGGCGCGCTTGGAGTGAAGGCGTTCTCGCCGGTCCCGCGAACCAACAGGGACTGGTGCAGGTGCCAGCCACTGGAGAAGAAATTTTCGAAGGCCGGGCGGCACATGAAGGTCGCGTGATAGCCATGGCGGCGACAGATCTGCTTGGCGGCCGCACGGAACAACACCATGAGATCGGCGCTCTCGATCCCCGGTAGCGGCGCGAAGGTGAACTCCACCTGGCTCGGCCCGAACTCAATCTCGACGGTGCGCAACGGTAGTCCCATTTTCGAGATGTCGCGGCGGATTAGGTCGACCACCGGCTCGACCTCGTCCATCCGGAACTCGGCGAGATATTGAAAGCCGTGGGCGAGCGGGCTCACATCCGGCGGGTCGCCCGGCATCCCGGATTGCTCTGGCCTTAGCTTTCGGTCCTCAAGCTTGAAGAGGTGAAACTCGATCTCGATGCCCGACAGGAAGTCATAACCGGCCTCGGCCAGACGGCTGGCGGCGTCACGGCAGATCGCCCGGCTGGAAAACGGCACCGCTCGCCCGTCCGGGTAATACATGTCACAAAGCATCCAGCCGGTGCCGCTGGACCATGGCAACACCCGGAAGGTCGCGGGGTCGGGCACCATCAGAAAATCCGGCGCGCCTGTCAGTTCCGGTGCATCAACCCCGGCGCCGGAGGTCCAAATCGGGAAGACCGTGCGATGCGAGGTATCCTTCAGCAGCAGGCTCGTGGTCATCGCGCAGCCCGAGGCGAGCGCGCCCTCAAGCTCGGAGATCATCAAGGTCTTGCCGCGCAGCAGCCCATGCTGATCGGCGAAAGATAGCCGGATGGTTTCCAGCTCCAGCTCGCGCGCCCGGGCGAGAACGTCGGCGGCCATCTCGGCCTGCGCCTCGGTCCAAAGCCCGTGCTTGGCGATGAAGCCGTCCCTGCCGATGCTGCCCGCGCGTGTCATATGTCAGATACCCGGCGTCAAGACATCAACGCGGCGGCCCAATCCGAGCCACGACGTCGCGCCAAATCCCGCTCAATGCCAATAGGCTCCCAAGCATCCGCCGGCGCGATGGCGTCAATGGCGATCGGCACGGCGTGATCCGCTTTCACCGGCGCCGCCTCGCCTTTTTCATGGGCGCGGATCTCACTCACCAGCCGCTTGCGATATGCGGTGATCACCACATCGCTGGTCCCCAGGGTCTCCTTGGTCCGGTCCTGGATCGCGCCTTGGGATTCCACCGCCCATTGATCATGCACGTTAATGTCCTGGCCCATGCCGGTATAGGTGTCGTTCAGCTGCTCATCCGGGTCATAGCCATATTCATTCGCCTTGCCGATGCGCGGGATATAGTCCGGTAGGGTGTAAACCTCGAGCCGCTGGGCGCGCATGGTGTCGTGATCCACCGGCGCGCCGAAGCTGGTGAACATCGCGTACCAATAGCTCTTGGTATCGTCGACCGGCACATGCCACTGGGTCACCGTCATCTCGCGGCTCAGCGGGATCAGGATGGCGGTGGGAAAGATCGCGTCGGTAATCCGGACATGCATGCCCCGGTTGTCCAGATTACGGAGCGTCGTGACCTTGTAGCCGAAATCGGTTTCCTCGACCCGGATCTCCGGACGCGCGTATTCCCGCATCAGCCGGGTGGTCGGGATGTTGTCCACATCATCGCGGAACTGCTGGCCATAGCCCTGGCTGGCGTCCTCGTCCTCCAGGAAGCGATGCAGGTAGGAGGCATGCGCTGGGTCCATGCCAACCTCCAGCACTTGCAGCCAATTGCAGTCGACAAAACCCTTGAAGGCGAAGCTATGGCTCTCCGGCGCGGCGAGGCAGTCGAGATTGGGCAGAGCCGGGGGCTCCCCTTCCCCCAGATAGCCGAAAATCATGCCGTTCTTTTCGATCACCGGATAGGCGGCCTGCCGAACCCGCGTGTGCAAGGTGCTCTCCAGCGGCTCGGCCGGTGTTTCCAGGCATTGGCCGTCCACGTCGAACAGCCAGCCGTGAAAAGGACACCGAATTCCGCCACCCTCGAGCCGGCCATAACAAAGATCGGCGCCGCGATGGGCGCAATTGCGCGCGATCAGGCCAAGCCGTCCGGTCTCGTCGCGGAAAAGCACCAGACTCTCGCCAAACACCGTGACGGGCCGCACCGGACGCTTGCCCTTAAGCTCATCCGACAGCGCGATCGGCTGCCAATACCGCCGCAGTAACGCGCCCGCCGGCGTGCCGGGACCCACCCGTGTCATAAGCTCATTCTGGGCGGCGCTGGTCATGATCGAAACCCTCCGGTCGGATTAGGCGCCGGCCATCACCGGGCCCTCGGGGACGCGACCTTCCTCGACACCGTGGCAGGTGACGATCGAGCCGTCGGCGGTCGTGATTGGCATCGGCACTTCGGCGCGACACCGGTCCGTGGCGAAGGGACAGCGCGGGTGAAAGGTACAGCCGGGCGGCGGCGTGATCGGGTTCGGCACCTCGCCCGCGACCGGCGTTCTATCGCGGCCACTCATCGAGAGATCGGGAATGGTGTCCAGCAGCATCCGGGTATAGGGATGGCGTGGCGCGGTGAACAAGGTCTTGGCCGGCGCCACCTCGACCAGACGGCCGAGATACATCACCCCGACCCGGTCCGACACGTGGCTTACCACCGCGAGATTGTGGCTGATGAACAGATAGGTCAGTCCGAACTCGCGTTGGAGATCCTTCATCAGGTTCAGGATCTGCGCCTGGACCGAGACATCAAGGGCCGAGGTCGGCTCATCACAGACCAGGAAATCCGGTTGGCTCGCCAGGGCCCGGGCGATCGAGATCCGCTGGCGCTGTCCGCCGGAGAATTCATGTGGGTATTTGGCGCCATCCGCGGCCGCCAGCTTGACGAAGGAGAGCAGCTCGCCGACCCGGCGCTCAATCCCCGCCGAGGTGGTCTCCAGGCCAAAGGCGCGCAGCGGCTCGGCGACGATATCGCGGACCCGCCAGCGCGGATTGAGCGAGGCATAGGGGTCCTGAAAGATCATCTGCAAGCGCCGGCGCAGCGGCGCCATCTCGACCCGGGTGAGGCCGGCGATGTCACGCCCCTCGAACTCGATCGATCCGGCGGTGGGTTTGTAGAGGCCGACGATCAGGCGCGCGACCGTGGACTTGCCGCAGCCGGACTCGCCGACAAGCGAGAAGGTCTCGCCCTTGGCGATCTCGAAATCGATGCCGTCGACAGCCTTCAGGATTTGCCGCGGCTGGCGCTCGATCAGCCGATTCAAAAGCGGCGGCGAGACATCAAAATAGCGGGCCAGGCCCTGGACCCGCATCACCCCTTCCCGGCTCTCGGTCGAGGCTCCGATCGGTGCGTCAGGCATGGGCCAGTTCCTTGTCGTGATGCCAGCACGAGACTCGGGTTTCCTCGACCTGGACAAGGTCAGGGCGTTCGCGGAAGCACCGATCCATGGTCAGGGTGCATCGCGGGTTGAAGGCACAGCCCTGGGGGATCGCGGTCAGGCGCGGCATCGCGCCCTCGATCTGCGTCAGGCGGCCATCGCCCTGATCGATCGACGGGATCGAGCCCATCAGGCCCACTGTATAGGGATGTTTCGGGTTTTGGATGACCTGACGCACCGGTCCGATCTCGGCGATCCGCCCGGCATACATCACCGCCACCCGGTCGGCGGTCTCGGCGATCACGCCCATGTCATGGGTGACCAGCATTACCGCCGTGCCATGCTCTCGGCAAAGGCGTTTCAGGAGCGCGATGATTTGCGCCTGGATCGAGACGTCCAGCGCCGTGGTCGGCTCGTCCGCGATGATCAGCTTGGGATTGACACAGAGCGCCAACGCGATCACCACCCGCTGGCGCATGCCGCCGGAGAATTGATGCGGGTAATGCTCGACCCGGCGTTCCGGCGCCGGAATACCGACCTCGGCCAAAAGCTCGATCGCGCGGGCCAGGGCTTGGGAATGGCTCATGTCGGTATGGGTCTGGATCGTCTCGACCAACTGCTCACCCACCGAATAAAGCGGGTTCAGACTGGTCAGCGGATCCTGAAAGATCGCGCCGATCTCACGGCCCCTGATCCGGCGCATTTGCTCATACGGCAGGTTGTCGATCCGCCGACCTTCCAACAAGATCTCGCCGTCGGCGATGCGGCCCGGCGGCTCCAGCAGGCCGATGATCGCGGCCCCGGTCATGGATTTGCCGGCGCCGGACTCGCCGACCACGCCCAGCACCTCGCCCGGATCAATATGCAGCGAGATATCGTCGACCGCCGTCAGAATGCCGCGCCGGGTCGGAAATTCGACGCGCAGGTTGCGCACCTCGAGAAGGGGATTGCCCGCCATGCGCCGCTATCTCAGTTTCGGGTTGAGGGCGTCGCGCAACCAGTCGCCCAGAAGATTGACCGCCAGCACCAGGATCGCCAGCGCGATGCCCGGGAAGATCACCATCCACCACTCGCCGGAGAACAGGTAATCGTTGCCGATCTGAATAAGCGTGCCGAGCGACGGCTCGGTCGGCGGCATGCCGACCCCCAGGAAGGACAGGGTCGCCTCGGACAGGATCGCGACGGCGAGCTGGATCGTGGCGATCACCAGCACCGGTCCCATCACGTTCGGCAGGATATGACGCAGCACGATCAGGGTCGGGTTGATGCCGATCACCTGTGCCGCCTGGACATATTCCTTATTTCGCTCCACCAGGGTGGAACCACGCACGGTTCGCGCGAATTGCACCCAATTCGAGATGCCGATCGACAGGATCAGGATCCAATAGGCCAGCTCTCCCGATTTCTCGACATTCAGAACGCCCCGGATCACGCCATCAATCAACAGCGCCGTCAGGATTACCGGGAAGCTTAGCTGGATCTCGGCGACCCGCATGATGAAGGCGTCGACCACGCCGCCGACAAAGCCCGAGAGCAGGCCGAGCCCGACGCCAAGAACCGTCGCCAGAACGACACTGGCGAAACCGATCAGCAAGGAGATCCGCGAGCCGAAGATGATGGTCGAGAGAATGCCACGGCCCTGATCGTCAGTGCCGAGAATGAACCTTGGATCGCCGCCCTCCAGCCACATCGGCGGCAGGTTGGAGTCCATCAGATCGATTGAGGCGAGATCGAACGGGTTATGCGGCGCCACCAGCGGCGCGAAAACCGCCGACAGGATGAAGATCGCGGTAACCGCCGCGGCCGTCACCGTCACCGGCGAGCGGGTGAAGCTGTAGAGAACATCGCTCTCGACGAAGCGCGACCAGGCGGTGGTCTCGGCGCCGCGCGGCTCGGAGGCGGAGTCGCCGACAACGGCGGGTTGGGTGGTGGGCGCGTCAACCATGACCATGCGCCTTCGAAGCGTCGACCCGAAGCCTCGGGTCAACCACGTAGTAGAGCATGTCGACAACCAGATTAATCGCCACGAAGAAGAAGGCGATCATGATCAGATAGGCCGCCATGATCGGAATATCGACGTTCTGGATCGCCTGCAGGAACATCAGCCCCATGCCCGGCCACTGGAACACCGTCTCGGTGATGATCGCGAACGCGATGATCGAGCCGAGCTGAAGCCCGGTAATGGTGATCACCGGCACCAGCGTATTTTTGAGCGCGTGCCCGAAATTCACCGCCCGATTGGTCAGGCCCCGGGCCCGGGCGAATTTGATGTAGTCGGTACGCAGGACCTCCAGCATCTCGGCCCGCACCAGACGCATGATCAGGGTCAGCTGGAACAGCCCAAGGGTGATCGCCGGCATAATCAGCGCCTTCAACCCCTCGGTCGTCAGCAGACCGGTTCGCCAGCCGCCGAGGTCAACGACCACGCCCCTACCGAAGGATGGCAGCCAGCCCAGTATCACCGCGAAGACATAAATTAGCAGGATGCCGATCAAAAATGTCGGCAAGGAGATCCCGATCAGGGACGCGGTCATGAACACCTTGCTCAGCACGCCCTGTCGATGCAGCCCGGTATAGACTCCCATCGGCACACCCACAAGAAGCGAGAACAGCGCCGAGATCAGACTAAGTTCCAACGTCGCCGGCATGCGCTCCTTGATCATTTCCGATACCGGGCGCTGATGCTGATAGGAGATGCCAAAATCAAGAGTCGCCGCGTTGCCGACAAAACGCCCGAACTGAACGATGATCGGATCACGAAGGCCGAGCTTTACCCGAAGCTCCTCGCGCTCCTCCAAGGACGTCTCGATGCCGACCATCTGATGGACCGGGTCACCGACGAAGCGGAACATGGCGAAGGCCAATAGCGCCACGAAGAACATGACGACCACCGACTGAATCATGCGGCGGATTATGAAGGCGAGCATGCGGGTTTTCCCGAGGGTCTCGGCGGGTTAATCGAAAGCCTTGAAACACGTCCCCGGCCAGCGGGACTCCGATGGCCGGGGGTTTGTGTTCTCGGGCTATCCGAAATCAGTTCATCGTGACGTGGTACAGCATGAACTGATTGTCGGCGCGCTGCTTGAGGCTGACGGACTTCTTCTTGCCCCAGGCCAGCCCCTGCTGATGCAGCGGGATGTAGGCGATGTCGTCAACGCTCATGCGATAGGCATCGCGGATCATCCCGTCACGCTTGGCCTGATCGGTCTCGCTCAGCACCTTGTCGGCCAGGGCGTCGAACTTGGGGTTCGAGTAGCCGGTCAGGTTGAACTTGCCGCGGCCGCTGTCATCGGGCGTGCCATGCAGGTTGTACATGACATTCCAGCTGTCGAACGAACCCGGGGTCCAGCCAAGCAGGAAGAAGCTGGTATCCCAGCTCGGACGCAGGACCTTCTTGAAGTAGAGCGCCTTCGGCTGAGCCAGCAGGTTCACCTTGATACCGACCTTGGCCAGCATCGAGACCGCCGCCTGACAGATCTTCTCGTCATTGACATAGCGGTTGTTCGGGCAATCCATGCCGACCTCGAACCCGTCCGGATAGCCGGCCTCGGCGAGCAGCGCCTTGGCCTTGGCCGGATCATGGTCGAGCCGCTTGAACTCACCCGCGTGGGCGGCGAACAGTTTCGGCGAGATCATGATCGCCGACGGGGTCGACAGACCACGCATCACCTTGGCCTTGATCGCGTCGATATTGATCGCCCGATAGAAGGCCTCGCGCACCCGGATGTCCTTGAACGGGTTCTTGCCCTTGATGTTGGAGTAGAGCAGCTCGTCGCGGGCCTGATCCATGCCCAGGAAGATGGTGCGAAGCTCCGGGCCGGCCAGAACCTCGGTAGCCGGGTTGCTTTCGATCCGCTTCATGTCCTGAACCGGAACCGGATACATCATGTCGATCTCGCCCGAGAGCAGCGCCGCGACGCGGGTCGCGTCGGAGCCGATCGGGGTCATGATCACCTCGGTCAGGTTGTGCTTGACGTCCTTGTCCCACCAGCCCTTGTTCGGAGCCAGCACGGTCTTCACCTCGGTCTCGCGGCTGATCACCTTGAAGGC
The DNA here is from genome assembly GCA_016780745.1 of Alphaproteobacteria bacterium. Classification (GTDB taxonomy): domain Bacteria; phylum Pseudomonadota; class Alphaproteobacteria; order Thalassobaculales; family Thalassobaculaceae; genus JADHLJ01. The sequence goes on from JADHLJ010000110.1 coordinate 11,552, forward strand.
GCCGGTGCCGTTGGCGTTACGGGTGGCGAAGTTCTCCTTGCCGGCCGTAACGTCGGTCGGACGCTCGGAGCCGTTCGAGGTAGACCACTCCTTGTCCATGATGTACCAGGTCGCCCACTCGGCGGTCAGGATCGGGTTCGGCGCCTCGGTGATAAAGTCCACCGTGTGGCTGTCGACTTTCTCGACACTCTTCACGCCGGCCATCCGGGTCTTGACGTCGGAGCCGTCGGCGATGGTGCGCTGATAGGTGAAGATCACGTCATCGGCGTTGAAATCGCTACCGTCGTGGAACTTCACGCCCTTGCGCAGATGAAAGCGCCAGCGGGTCGGCTCGACAATCTCCCACTTGGTCGCCAGAGCCGGCTCAAGCTGGAGATCCGGGCCACGGCGGACCAGGCCTTCATAAATATTGCCGAGCAAACCCAGCGTGAAGGTCTCGTTCAGCGAGTGCGGGTCGAGCGACTGGGCATCGCCCTGAAAGGCCCATTTAAGGGTCTTCGCCTGGGCCCCGGTCGAGGCGACGCCGGCAACACCAACGGCCAAGGCCGCGGCCATGCCGACCGTCATCAATGTCTTGCGCATTTAGGAGCTCCCATCCTGTTTACCTTGTATCCGGCGTGCCACCGAGGGCCCCACCGATGAAGGGGAGAACGGCGCGGATATCCCCCGCTCCGAACATGGCATGCACTAAAGCTTGAATGCGAAAGCGGGTCAACGGGATTTCACGGATGTGATGAGGGGGGATGAGAAGCGTAGGTGGCGCGCGACGCAACACCCTTGATGTTTGCCGAAAGCAGGTCACGTGACATCTCTCGGGCGTGAGGCCGGCGTGGAGCGCGGGACAACACTGTTTTTCGTCGCCGGCGCTTTCCGATCCGCGCCCAAC
>JADHLJ010000111.1 GCA_016780745.1 Alphaproteobacteria bacterium
GACGCCAAGGGCGAGGACGGGTTGCGATAGACGGATCGCCGCTTAAACCACGATCTCCGGCAATCGGGTCGCCGGCGGGGTGTTGCGGGATCGATCCGAGCGCACGATGCCGTCGATGATGGTCATGCCGACCCCCGGCAGGTTGCCCTGGTGGATGCTTTCCAGCATGTCCTTGCCCGGCGCGTGTTGGGCCTGATCGACGATGATCATGTCGGCGGATTTACCGACCTCCAGAATGCCGCAATCAAGCTCCCGCATCCGTGCCGTGTTGCCGGTGGCGAAGCACCAGGCGATCTCCGGCGGAACATCGCCGAGGCTGGAAAGCATGGCGATCATGCGCAGGATGCCGAGCGGCTGAACGCCGGACCCGGCGGGTGCGTCGGTGCCGAGAATGACCCGCTCCGGCTGCCCCAGCTCGAAGGCGGTGCGCATGGCCAGCAAGGCCGAGCGCTCGTTACCGTTATGGACGATTTCGATACCCCGCGCGCATTGCTCGCACAGGCAGATGATCTGATCGTCCGGCAAGGCCGTGTGCCCGCCATTGATATGACCGATGATGTCGGCGTCGGCCTCAAGCACCACGTCCTTGTCGATCAGGCCGGAGCCGGGAATCGACGGGCCGCCGGTATGGATTGTGCTCTGCATGCCGTATTCGCGAGCCCAGGCCACCATCTCCTTGGCGGTGTCGCCGGCCTTCACGGAGCCGAGGCCGACCTCGCCCAACAGCTTGACGCCGGCTTCTGAGAGGGTTTTGAAATCCTCCTTGACCATGCCCTCCTCGATCACCGGCGCGCCGGCCAGGACCTTGACGCCGGAGGGGCGGAAATTGTCGTACCAACGTTGGGAGGCGATCGCCAAGGCCTTGAGCCCGACGATATCCTTGGGGCGTCCGGGCAGATGTACCTCGCCCGCGGAGATCATGGTCGTCACCCCGCCATGCAGACAGGAATCGATCCAACTCAATTGCTGCTGACGGGGGGTGTAATCGCCGATGACCGGGTGGACGTGGCTGTCGATCAGGCCCGGCGAGACCGCGGCGCCCATGGCGTCGATTACCGTGTCCGCCTCGGCGGTGTCCAAATCCTTGGCATGGCCGATGGCGGTGATCCGACCGTCGACGGCAACGATGCAGTCACCGTCCAAGATCGGTTCCTCAAGCTTGCCGGACAGCAACAGGCCGATATTCCTGATAACGAGTTTGCTCGGTTGGCCGGGCATAATTGTCTCTCCACGTGGATCATCCGGTTTGGGACAAATTCATTAGCATGCTAATGGTTTGGGTCGGGCACGGAAACGCGAAATTGCCCGGCAAACCATGTTTATCGGGATCGAGTACCGAATCGACGCGACTCCGGACGAAAATCATCGATGATCCAGAAGGATGGTGGAAATTTGACGGCTAATCGAAAGTCCCCACCCGCCACCCCGAGCGACTATCGGCTCGAGGATCAGGTGGGATTCCTTCTGCGACTGGTCTCACAGAGGCACTCGGCGATTTTCGCGGAAGGCATCGGCGACGGATTGACCCCGACACAATTCGCCGCGCTCGCCAAGCTCTTCGAAATTGGCCCGATGTCGCAGAACGAGCTAGGGCGGCAGACCGCGATGGACGGGGCCACCATCAAAGGGGTTGTCGACAGACTTCGGACCAGAAGCCTGGTACGCTCGCGCCCCGATCCTTCAGATGGTCGTCGGCATTTGGTGGAACTAACGGATCCAGGCCGTGCGGCGGTGGCGCGGGCAATCCCGGCGGCTTGGGAGATTACCGAGAAAACCTTGGAACCTCTCGACCCGGCCGAGCGGACGGCGCTTCTGAAACTGCTTCGCCGGATCACATGATAGGCCGGAAACCGACGCGGGCTATTGGTTGTTAAGAGTTCCCGTCGGTCTTATAAGGCACGAATACAGGAGACGCTTGATGGTCGGGCGATAACTCGAAAGGCGAGACAATTTTCCACAAGATAAATTCGTTGGAGAGTTTGGCCGAATTCTGCGCGCAGGCGCGGGCTCGTGGCAAGTCAGTCGCGTTGGCCCATGGGACCTTTGATTTATTGCATCTCGGCCATGTGCGACATCTTCGCGAGGCTAAGCACGGCTCCGATATTTTGGTCGTGACGCTGACCGCGGATGAATTCGTGAACAAGGGGCCGGGTCGACCGGTGTTCACCGGCCCGCAGCGCGCCGAGATGCTGGCGGCGCTCGATTTCGTCGACCAAGTCGCGATTAACCACGCGCCGACGGCCGAGCCGGTCATAGAGGCCGTGCGACCGTCCGTCTACGTAAAAGGCGCCGACTATGTCGACGCCGAGAAAGACGTCACCGGAAAAATCGTCGACGAGCAACGGGCCGTTGAGGCTCATGGCGGACGCATCCAGTTCACCGATGACATCACCTTCAGTTCGAGCGAGCTGATAAATCGGCACATGGGCGTGTTCGCGCCAGAGGTTCGCGCCTATCTCGATCAGATACGCGAGGCCCCGGGGTTGGATGCATTGATCGATTTGGTTGACCGGGCCGCGGACCTGAAGGTCCTGATGATCGGCGAGGTTATTCTCGATGAATACCAATACGTTCTTCCCTCGGGTCAGCCTTCCAAGGAAAACATTATCGCCACGCGCTACGAGGATACCGAGATCTTCGCTGGCGGCGTGATCGCGTCGGCCAACCATGCCGCGAGTTTCTGCGGACAAGTTGATGTCATCACGGCGATCGGTGACGAAGACCGCCGCGAGGACGTCATCGACGCGTGTCTGTTACCCAATGTGTCCCTAAAGCCGTTCTATCGCCCGGGATGTCCGACGACTCGAAAGCTGCGCTATGTCGATACCAGCTATCTGGGCAAGCTGTTCGAGGTCCAGTTCATCGATGATCATCCCCTGCCGGATGCGCAACGCCGTGAGCTGAACCAAATGCTTGTGGACCTCGCTCCACAATACGATGCCATTCTGGTCAATGACTTCGGTCATGGTCTGATCGCGCGTGATACCGTCGAGACCCTTAGCGGCTTGGACAGCTTCATCGCCGTCAACGCACAGACCAACAGCGCCAATCGCGGCTACAATTTGGTGACCAAATACCCAAGGGCCGACTACATTTGCATCGATGCACCGGAGGCGCGGCTCGCGGTCGGCGATCGGTTCAGCGATCTTGAAACCATTGCGTGCGAACTGCTGCCGGCGCGGGTGGATTGCGGAAAGATCATCCTGACCCATGGTCGCCATGGCTGCACGACCTTCGAGAGGGGCGCTGGCTCTCGGTCGATCCCGGCGCTGACCCAGACCGTGGTCGATACCATGGGCGCCGGCGACGCCTTCTTCGCCGTTACCGCGCTTTTGGCGAAGGCTGGGGGAAGTGCCTCGGATCTCGGCTTGATCGGCAATATGGTCGGCGCCTTGAAAGTCGGTATCGTCGGGCACAGAACATCCGTCGACAAGGTGAGTGTCGTTAAGGCACTCACCGGCGCGTTGAAATAGGAGTGCTGGTGATGGCCTCGAACAGCGCCACCGACTCACCGGTACCCTATGTCGATATTGGGGGTCAGTTCCAGGACGACCGAGACGCGTTGATGCCGATCATCGAGGAGATTCTGGCGAGCGGTCAGCATGTCGGTGGTGTCTGGGAAGGACGCCTGGAGGCCGCGTTGACCCAATGGTGTGGTACCAAGCACGTGTTGGCGCTCAATTCCGGCACCGATGCCCTGATCCTGGCGCTTGAGGCTCTGGGAATAGGGCCGGGCGACGAAGTCATCACCCCGCCAAACTCCTTTGTCGCCTCGACGGCGGTTATCAATCGGGTCGGCGCCACGCCGGTCTTCGCCGACGTTCTGGCGGATCAGAACATTGATCCCCGGGCGGTCGAACGAGTCGTCACGACCCGAACCAAGGCGATCATGCCGGTGCATTTGACCGGACGGGTCGCTGATATGAATCCGATCGTGAAACTCGCGCGGGATCGAGGCATCGCGGTGATCGAGGACGCGGCGCAGGCGATCGGCTCTCGTTACGATGGCGCGCTCGCCGGCTCTATCGGTGATGTCGGATGCTTCTCCGCCCATCCCTTGAAGAACCTGAATGCCTGTGGCGATGCCGGCTATCTGGCGACGGATCGCGATGACGTCGCGGACTATGTCCGTCTGGCGCGGAACCACGGGCTGATGGATCGCAACACCGTGACGCGTTTCGGGACGGTGTCACGCATGGATAGTCTGCAGGCGGCGATCCTCGAGTTTCGGCTGGGGCGTCTGGACGATACGATTAAACGCCGCCGCGCGAATGCCGCTGTTTATCGCGATCACCTGGATCCGGATCTGGTCTTCTCGCCGCCCTGTCGGAATATGGAGTTCAACACCTTCCACACTTTCGTGGTTCAGGTTGATCACCGCGATGCCCTGCGCGAGCATCTGAACGGCATGGGGATCGGAACCGCGATCCACTATCCCGTGCCCATCCATCTGCAACCCGCCGCGGCCTATCTAGGTCATGGGGAGGGCGATTTTCCGGTGACCGAGGAACAGGCGGGACGCATTCTCACCTTGCCGATCCATCAGGGCTTGGAAGAGGCTCAGATCGCAAGAGTCGCGGCGGTGGTTAACGCGTTTCTCCGGAAGAGGCGATAATGAGCGATCCGATCGATTACGAGGCGCTTGTCGAATCCTATAACGACCGCCTTTTGAACCAGTTGCGCAGCCACGGGGTGGATCACGTGTTTTTGGAGATGTGGGTGCCGGACGAAGATCCGGTCAACAGCATCCTGAACATGGTGGAAGCGGCGGAGGCTCATGGCACGACCGGGTTTTCGCTTCGACTGCGAGAGGACACCTTGCCGCGGCAAAGTCATCCGGCCCTGGTGGAGGCCATTGGTGCGATCGCGACCATCAAGATCGAATCCGAGAAGGAGCATGGTCTTGTCCATGTCAGTGACATCGGTGGGTGACGCGGGCGCCGGCTATCCGGACGCACTCGCCGTATTTCACCGGGGCATCTCCAAAACCCTTCACGAAACCGATGGGGCGTCGGTTCCTGATCGCGGCGCGGATGGTCTCTCCCGGCATCGGGCCGAGGCCGATGGATTGACGATCACGATCGGCGTGGACCCGGCGCGCGACCGGATCGTGACCGCGGCCCGCGACGGCGATGCAAGCGTCGCCGAACAGGTGGTTCTCGAGCAATTGTGCCGATATGCCTTGGGCGCGACGCCCCGCGAACTTGTCGAGCATGGGCTCACCCATGTCATCGAACGTCTAAGGGATCTGGAGGCGCCCCGACCGGTCGCGGGGATTCTCACGCCGCGTAACGCCGGGCCGTGTTTCGAGAGGCCGCGCAAGCTTATGCGCGCACTCCGGGCGGTTTATGTCGAGACGGTGGGATCCTTTGAGGGAGATAACGACTTCGATCGGCCGTTTTCCGAGAGTTGGCTGGCGACCGACCCTGGGGTTAAGCGCGAAAGGCTCGGCGGCCTGGTTGACGCTTATCGGCAAAACGCGGGGCTGACCGCGTCGTTCATGGAGATTTTCGAGATAGACGAGTATGATCGGGTCGTCGTCATGTTCGGTGATGGGGTGGATGTTTGGGACAAGCCGCCACATCTTTTGGCTCTCGAACGCTGGTTGCGCCAGGAAACTGGAGAACGGATCGAGGTCTTCGTGGAGATCGCGAAGGATTCGAACCGGATCCGTCGACTTTGATCTCCGAGAACAGACTGTTCCGAAAAGGACAACGCCCATGACCGGCATGACCGACCACACGGATCTGATCCTCGACGGGACCAAGATCGCCTGGCATCAGGACCGCATCCGCGCCTGGGAGCGTGGCGAGCGCGTGGCGCCGATCACCATAGATATGTCGCTGACCCGCGCCTGCAACTTCGCCTGTCACTTCTGCTACGCGATGCTGCAGGAAAACGAGCGCCAGGTAATCGATAAGAAGGTGATTTTCGCCTTTCTGGAGGATTGCGCCGAGATCGGCGTCAAAGGCATCAGTTTCGTCTCGGATGGCGAGAGCACGATCTCCCCGGTTTTTGTCGACGCTGTCAAATATGGCCATGAGTTAGGGCTGTCGATGGCCGTCGGGACTAATGGTTTCGTGCTCAATCGGCGCAAGCTCGAGGAAGTGCTGCCGGCGCTGACCTACCTGCGTGTCAATATTTCCGCCGGGGAGCGGGAACGCTATGCCGAGATCATGGGCGTCAAGGAGCACTGGTTCGACCGGGTCAGCCAGAACATCCGCGATATGGCGGCGATTAAGCAAGAACAACGCCTTGATGTCACCATCGGCATGCAAATGGTGCTGATGCCGGAATACGCCGACCAGATCATGCCCCTTGCTCGACTCGGCAAGGAGCTGCGGCCCGACTATCTGGTGATAAAGCATTGCAGCGACGACGAGGATGGCACACTTGGCGTTGATTACGCGGGCTACAAGGACCTCTATCAGACCCTCCGCGACGCCGAGGCACTAAGCGACGAGAGTTACAGCGTTCAGGTGAAATGGTCGAAGATCGAGGCCGAGGGCACCCGCAGCTATCAGCGCTGTTACGGCGCGCCGTTCATGCTGCAAATGTCGGGCTCGGGCTTGGTCGCGCCCTGTGGAATGCTGTTCAACGAACGCTACAAGAAGTTCCATATCGGCAATATCTGCGAGGAACGCTTTCGCGATATCTTCGCCAGCGACCGCTATTGGGAGATCATGAATTATCTCGCGAGCCCGGCCTTCAACGCCCAGAAGATGTGCGGGAGCCTATGCCTGCAACACAAGGTGAACGAATTTCTCGATGATTATCAAAAGGATCGGTTTGACCTGCCCGACCTGCCGGACACGCCACCGATGCATTTGAACTTTATCTAGGCCGGCCGATGCTGGATAAACACTCAAAATCCTTCTTAACAAATGACGCGACGTAGCACGACATGGCGCAAACCACTGGTCTAGAAAACAATCCGGATATCGTCGATTTTACTTCGATGCTGCGTATTCGCCTGGTCGAGGAAGCGATCGCGGACCGTTACGCTGAACAGGAAATGCGCTGTCCGGTGCATCTTTCGATCGGTCAGGAAGCCTCGGCGGTGGGCGTCTGCGCGCCACTTACGACCCAGGACCGTATGTACAGCACCCATCGCTGTCACGCGCATTATCTGGCCAAGGGCGGCGGGCTGAAGGCGATGCTCGCGGAGATCTATGGCAAGGCCGAAGGTTGTATCGGAGGCCGTGGCGGTTCCATGCATCTGGCGGCACCGGAGGTCGGCCTGATGTCCAGCGTGCCGATCGTCGCCAGCGCGATCCCGCTCGCCGCTGGCGCCGCGCTCTCGGACAAGCTTGACGGTAACGGCCGGGTGACGGTCTCGTTTCTCGGCGATGCCTGTGTCGAGGAGGGGGTTTTTCACGAGACCGCCAATTTCGCGCGGTTGCACGACCTGCCAGTGATCTTCGCCTGCGAGAACAATCTCTATTCGGTTTACACTCGCCTTGATGCGCGCCAGCCAAATCGGCCCCTGACGGCGCTGTCGGAAGCTCATGGCATCCCAAGCGAGCACGTTGATGGAAATGATGTGGCCTTGGTTCGCGCCGCGATGGAGCGAGCGATTGATCGCGCGCGCGGCGGGGACGGCCCAACGTTTCTGCTGCTTGATACCTATCGGTGGCGCGAGCATTGCGGGCCGAACTACGACAACCATATCGGCTATCGGACCGAGGCGGAGTTCGAGGAATGGCGCGCGCTTGACCCGCTGGAGCGAACCCGCGCCGCGCTTCGCCAGGACGGGTTTGCCGATGATGACTGGCTGGCCGGGATAACGGCGGATCTGGAACGCGAGATCGACGAGGCTTTCGATTTCGCCAAGAACGCTCCTTTGCCCGACCCGGCATCGGCGTCTGTTTCGGTCTACGCGGAGTGAGCCGGTCATGAGCGCCAGTAACAATCCCAACAAAAATCCCAGCAACAATCAAACCCTCAGCCAAAGTTTGGGCGACGCGATCCGCGATGGCCTTACCGAGGGCGCCAAGCGCGATCCCTCGGTGCTGTTCTTCGCCGAGGGTGTCCAGGATCCCGCCGCGCTTTTCGGTACCCTGAAGGATCTGGACAAGCATCTGGATCCGAGCCGCCTGATCGAAATGCCGATCGCCGAGAACGGCCTGATCGGGATCGCCATCGGCGCCGCGATGGCCGGTAAGCGCCCGGTCATCAGCCTCCAACGGGTTGAGTTCGCGCTACTGGCGATGGAGCAGATCCTCAACAACGCGGCGAAGATCCATTACGTCAGCAACGGTCTGCACCAGGTGCCGATTGTCATCCGCATGGTGGTCGGACGCGGCTGGGGCCAGGGGCCGGAACACTCGCAAAGCCTGGAGGCGATTTTCGCCCATGTGCCGGGTCTGAAAGTGATCATGCCAGCCTTCGCCGCCGACGCGAAGGGGATGATGATCGCCGCCGTCGAGGACAACAATCCGGTGATCTGCCTGGAGCATCGCTGGACGCATTACGCTTCCGGCGAGGTGCCCGCCGGTTACTATCGCGAACCGCTGGATGGTCCGAAGCGGGTGCGTTCCGGCGATAATCTCACCGTCGTGGCGACCTCGTATATGACATTGGAGGCGATCCGCGCGGCGGATGTGTTGGCCGATCTCGGTCATCCGATCGATGTGTTCGATCTCCGAGTGCTGCGTCCGCTCAATCTCGATCCGATCGCCGCGTCGGTGGCGCGGACCGGGGGATTGCTCACCGTGGATACCGGCTTTACGAAATTCGGTATCGGCGCCGAGATCGCGGCCGAGATCACCACCCGCTGCTTTGGTGAGTTGAAAGCCGCGCCGGTTCGCCTGGGACTGCCGGACCATCCGACGCCCAGCTCTCGTGGGCTAGTCCGGGGCTTCTATCCCGACGCCGCCCGTATCGCGCGAAGCTGCGCCGAAATCCTTGGCCTTCCAGAAGAGACCATCGCCAGGGCCGAGGCGCGGATTCTCGAGGAACGCCAGGGCTTGCCAATCGACGTTCCCGACCCCTTCTTCAAGGGACCGTTCTAGCGCGCCGATCACGCTAATCTTCAAGCATCATGTGGGAGTAGAGCCCATGCCGATCAGTCTGACCGACCAGGAAATCCGAGACTACCGCCGAGACGGACTATTGTTTCCCAAGCCGGCGATCTCAACCGATGACGCGGCGCGATATCTCGCGACCCTGGAGGCCTATGAGGCCGAGACCGGCGGGCCGGTGAACGGCAAGTACCGCTACAAATGTCATCTGGTGTTTCCCTGGATCAACGAGTTGATGCGCGAGCCGGCGATCCTGGACATGGTCGAGGATCTGATCGGCCCGGACATCATGGTCTGGAGCAGCCATCTCTATCCCAAGGAGCCCGGCGATGGCCGGTTCATTTCCTGGCACCAGGACTCGGCCCATTGGGGGCTGGAGACCGACAATATCCTGACGGTTTGGGTCGCCCTGACCTCCGCGACCCGCGACAATGGCTGCATGCGGATGCTGCCGGGCAGCCAGAACACCGGCATCGTCGAGCACCGCGATACCTGGGAGACCAAGAATATCCTCACCCGTGGCCAAACCATCGCCGAGGAGATCGACGAGGACAAGGCGGTCTGGGTTGAGCTCGGGCCGGGCGAGACATCGATCCATCATCTGCACATGTGGCACGCCTCTCCGCCGAATATCACCGACGGGCGCCGGGTCGCGACGGCAATCCGCTACATCACGCCAAGGGCGCGTCAGACCCGGGCCGATCGCGACTTCGCCACCCTGGTGCGGGGCGAGGACCGCTACGGCCATTTCGAGGCGGAACCGCGCCCCAGCGTCACCATGGAGCCGAGCATGGTTCGCCTGCACGAAGAGATCGCCGACATCCAGGGCGCGATCTATCTCAAGGGCACCGACAAGGCGAGCATCGCGGGATTGACCGACCGCAAGTGACGGCGGGGCTTGTTGGGCCTACGCCACCCGCAAGAGCCTGAACGCATCCAGTATCGCCGCCGGGATATTCCGGCTCGCCGCCGCGTCGCCGATCCTGTGCAGCTCGAACCCAGCGTCACGCACCGGTTGCGGCTTGCTGGCCAGGAGAGCGTCGAGGTCGGTGACGCCGTCATTGCCGGCTTGATCGCGCAAGTCCAGATACAGCTGATCGGCGGGCGCGGTGCCGTGCTCGACGACGATTTGATCGGCGGTTCTGGTGGTCTCGACGCCGGTGACCTCGTTGACCAGTCGGGCGGTCAGCCGGTTGCCGGATTTTTCAACCGAGACGAGACGGTGATCGAATTGGGTCTCCACGCCCAGCTCATAGCCGCGTTTCTTCCAGATCACCCGCTCGGAATAGGTCAGCTCGGCGGCGAGATGGCCGTCGATCGAGAATAGCGAGACCGCGCTCCCGTGGCTCGCCGCGAGCTCCGCGCAATGGGGGGCCGGGTGGCGTCCGGTGCCGTCATGGATCAGCACCTCGGCCCCGATCGGCGCCGCGCCGCTTAGCAGGTCCCAGGCGCTGGTCACGTGTTCGGCGCCGGAGAGCCAGTCGAGATCCGGCACGCCGCCGGTGGCGATGATCACCAGGTCGGGGGCCAAGGCGGTGACGTCGCCCGCTTCGGCATAGCTGTTCACCCTGATATCGACGCCCAGAGCCTCTAGCTCCGCCGCGCGCCAGTCGGTGACGCCAATCACGTCGCCCCGCCAGCTCGCCCGCGCCGCCAACAGGACCTGGCCGCCCAGCTTGGGCGCGGCTTCCAATAGGGTTACGTCATGACCGCGTTCCGCCGCGACCCTTGCCGCCTCGAGTCCAGCGGGACCGCCGCCGACCACCACGACCCGGCGGCGCGTATCAGCCCGAGTGACTTTATGCGACAGGACGGTCTCGCGGCCCGTGGCGGCATTGTGCAGACAGACCGGGCGGTGCGCCGACATGCAGTGGGTCGCGCCGACACAGGGCCGGATGCGTTCCTCCTCTCCGCCAGCGAGCTTGTTGACGAGATGCGGGTCGGCGATCTGTGCCCGGGTCATCGCCACCATATCCAGATGGCCCTCGGCGACGGCGTGGCGGGCGGTGGCGATATCGGTGATCCGGGCGGCGTGAAACACCGGCAGGGAGACCTCCCGCTTAAAGCGTCCGACCGGCGCGAGCCAAGGCGCGATCGGTGAAGCCATGCCCGGCATATTGTCGACGGCGAGGCCTATCTCGGTATCCATGCGCCCGAAGATCGCGTTGAAGAAGTCGATATCCACCTCGGTCTCGAAGATCTTGGCTATCTCTACGCAGGAATCGAAGTCGAGCCCCTCCGGGTCGCCCTCATCGATCACGTAGCGGAAGCCGACCAGGAAGTCGTCACCGACCCGCCGTCGGATTTCCTCGAAGACCATGAGGCCAAACCGGCAGCGATTGGCGACGGACCCTCCATAGGCATCGGTGCGGGTGTTGGTTTTCGGGGACAGGAACTGACCGATGAGGTGGCCGCCGGCCAAGGTCTCAATGCCGTCCAGCCCGCCTTCCTTGCAGCGCAGCGCGGCGTCGCCATAGGCGCGGACGACCCGTTGGATGTCATGGGTGTCCATCTCCCGGGGGAAGCTTCGATGCAGGGTCTCACGCTGGGCGCTGGGCGCGATGGTCGGCAGCCAATGCCCGGCATAGGGCTCGCCTCGTCGCCCGAGATGGGTGATCTGACACATCAGCTTGGCGCCCTGGCCGTGCACCCGATCGGACAGTTTTTGAAGATGCGGGATCACCCGATCGACGCCGACATTGAGCTGTTGGAACACCGAGGGCGAGTCCGCCGCGACATTGGAGGAGCCGCCGAACATGGTCAGCCCGATGCCGCCCCGGGCCTTTTCCTCGTGATAGGCCTGATAGCGATCCGCCGGCATGCCGCCTTCCTCAAGGCCGCAAGCATGGCTGGTGCTCATGATCCGGTTGCGGAAAGTGACGCCGCGAATGCTGAACGGAGAGAGCAGGGGGTCGGACATGGCGGCGGCTTCCATCGTGATAATCCGGGCCTATCGAAAGCTGAAAGCGGTCCCGAGGCAAGCGGCAATATCGTCGCTCAACCGCCCCGACCTCTCACCCGCTCTCGGTGGAAGATGTAGAGGCCGGAGCCGACGATGATCGTGATGCCGATCCAGGTGACGCTGTCAGGGAAATCCCCGAACAGCCAGAGCCCATAGGCCGTGGCGCCGATGATCTCCAAATACTGAAACGGCGCCAGCACCCCGGCTTCGACATGACGAAAGGCCATCGCGATCATGAGATGCCCAGCGGTCGCGATGGCGCCGGAAAGCGCAAGCAAGCCCCATTCCCAGGTCTTCGGCCAGACCGGCTCCAGCACCGGGATTTCGAAAGCGTGGCCGATCACCAAGGCGGCGCTCATGAAGACCAGGCCCGACAGGCCGGAATTGAACTGCATCACCACCGGTTCCTGGTGCTGCGCCAGGCGGCTGGTCAGCACGATATAGA
>JADHLJ010000112.1 GCA_016780745.1 Alphaproteobacteria bacterium
CAGGCATTGCGCGGCATGTAGGAGAGAAATCGCCGGATTTGCCGGAACGCGTCGGCTTCATCATCGGCGAGGTTGTCGACCACGCCGTTCTTGGCGTGGATATGCGCGCCGCCCATTTCTTCCTTGGAGATCGTTTGACGGAGCGCCCGCTCCACCACCTTGGGGCCCGCGATCAACACCTGGCTGTCATCCTTGGTCATGACCGAGAAATGCGAGGCGACCAGTCGCGCCGCCGGAAGCCCCGCGACCGCGCCGAGGGCCGCGGTCGCCACGGGAACCGACCACATGGTCCGAGCAACCGATTGAAAGCGTGGCGCGTGGAAGACCGGACTGCCGACCGGCGCGCCGCCCTTGCCGCCGGCGCCGGTGACGCTTCCGCCACCGCCTTCATGCAGTCGGACGAGGGGCATCAGGTATTGCAATGCCAGTTCCTCGGTATAGACGCTTTTGCGCAGCCCGGCCTCGTTGGGCGAGCCGCCGCGCAATGTGAAGTCCTCGCCACCGACGATCACCTGCCGACCGTCCACCCTGCCGAAACCAAGCACGAAATTCGCCGGCGAGAAGCTTTCCAAACTTCCGTCCTCGCCGCGTTCGGCGCCGCCCGCGCCCGGACCGATCTCACGAAAGCTCGCGCCGTCCAGCACCGAGTCGATCCGTTCCCGGATGGTCATTCGGCCCCGCGCATGGTGTCTGGCGACATTCTCCGCCCCGCCCTGTTCCTTCGCGAGCGCGCGTTTTAGCTGGATCTCCGCGATCTGCTTTTCCCAGGCCATGGTGTTCTCCGGACGATGGGTTCGTGACCCCCTGACTTTACGCGCCGGCGGGGGAGGGGGATCAAGTCTCAATCACCCCTTCCCCTTGATGACTTCACCGACTAAGCTCTCGGCACAGACCGACGACCCTTGAGGAAGAGAGCGGCGGGCCCAACCGGGTCGCGGCCGGCGCCGAAGGAGCAACCGCCCCGGAAACTCTCAGGCAAACGGACCTTAAGGCGAGGAACCTCTGGAAAGCAGATCGCGGCGGTGCCGCGGTCTCACCGAAGGGGAAAGCCGGCCCAATACGCGGGACGGTGAATCTCTCAGGTTTTCGACAGAGGGGGCGTCCGTCCAGGCGAGAGCCGGGATGGCCCTTAATCCGTGTCGGAGATACTGATGTCCGAAGCCGATCTCAAGAAGACACCGCTGCACGCGCTGCATGTCGGCCTCGGGGCGAAGATGGTTCCCTTCGCCGGGTATGACATGCCGGTACAATATCCCGCCGGCGTCAAGACCGAGCATCTGCATACCCGAGACAAGGCCGGGCTGTTCGATGTCTCTCATATGGGCCAGGTCAGGCTCACGGGCGACGACGTCGCGGCGAAGCTGGAGGCTTTGGTTCCGGGCAATCTGAAAGCTCTCAAACCCGGCGCCATGCGATACACGCTGTTCACCAACGAGGCGGGCGGGATCCTCGACGACCTGATCGTCACGAATGCTGGTGACAGCTTGTTTGTCGTCGTCAATGCCGCCTGCAAGGATCAGGACATCGCGCATATGACCGACAATCTCGATTGCGATATCGAGGTTTTGGACGATCGCGCGCTATTGGCGTTGCAAGGCCCTAGCGCGGAGAGCGTTCTCGAAGCCATCGCGCCGGGGGTGGCGGCGATGTCCTTCATGCGCATGGGGAGTTTCGATATCCTCGGCGCGGAGTGCTTCGTGACGCGGTCGGGCTATACCGGCGAGGATGGCTACGAGATCTCCATGCCCGCCGCAAAGGCGGTTGAAATCGCCGAGACACTGCTCGATCACGAGGATGTGGCGCCGATCGGTCTCGGCGCGCGAGATTCCCTGCGTCTTGAAGCCGGGCTCTGTCTTTACGGTCATGATTTGGGGCCGGACACAACACCGGTCGAGGCCGCGTTGGAATGGGCGATCGGCAAGCGGCGCCGGGAAGAAGGTGGCTTCCCGGGCGCCAACGTGATTCTGAAACAACTCGCCGAGGGCGCGCCGCGGCGCCGGGTCGGAATTCGGCCCGATGGTCGCGCGCCGGCCCGCGACGGAACCGAGATTGTCAATGCCGATGGCAATCGCCTGGGAGAAATTACAAGCGGTGGTTTCGGGCCTAGCATCGAGGGGCCCGTGGCCATGGGCTACGTGTCGACAGCGGCCAGCGAGACCGGCACGCCGGTGGATGTCGTTGTCCGCGGCAAGGCCATGCCGGCGAAGGTGGCGGCGCTGCCCTTTGTTCCGGCCAACTACAAGCGGGGCTGAACGCCGCGTGTTAACCTTTTTTTGGGGAGAACGTTATGAGCACGACCTACTATTCCGAGGAACATGAATGGATCACCGTTGACGGTGACATCGGCACCGTCGGCATCACGGACTACGCCCAGGAACAATTGGGCGACGTGGTTTTCGTCGATATCTCCAAGGTCGGCGAGGACGTCGCAAAAGGCGACGATGTCGGGGTCGTCGAATCCGTCAAGGCGGCGAGCGACATTTACAGCCCGGTTTCCGGTACCATCACCGAAGCCAACCCCGCCCTCGACGACGCGCCGGAAACCGTGAACGCCGAGGCCCAGGGCGGTGGTTGGATGTTCAAGATCACCCTGTCGGACACCGGAGAGCTAGACGGGCTCATGGACGCGGACGGTTACAAGACATTCGCCGAAAGTTTGTAGGCTATTCTGTCCAAGCCCCGTGGGACTAAATCGAGGAGACGGCGGATGAGCGCCAATCGCATGCCATACTCAGCCCTGGATAACAGTAGCGAGTTCATAGCCCGCCATATCGGTCCCTCGGCCCTGGACAAGGAGGCGATGCTGGAGGCGATCGGCGCGGAATCGCTCGATGCGTTGATTGACCAGACGGTGCCGAAATCAATCCGCTCGGCGGAGCCGCTGTCCCTAGAACGTCCGATAAGCGAGAACGCGACCCTGACGCGCTTGCGGGCCACCGCCGACCGGATCAAGGTCGCGCGCTCGATGATCGGCATGGGGTATTATCCGACCCGGGTGCCCGGGGTGATTCAACGCAATATCCTTGAAAATCCCGCTTGGTATACGGCTTACACGCCCTACCAGCCGGAGATCAGCCAGGGCAGGCTAGAGGCTTTGCTTAACTTCCAAACCATGGTCTGTGATCTCACGGGCATGGAAATCGCCAATGCCTCGCTGCTTGACGAGGGGACGGCCGCCGCCGAGGCCATGGCGTTCTGCCGCAAGGCCGCCAA
The DNA here is from genome assembly GCA_016780745.1 of Alphaproteobacteria bacterium. Classification (GTDB taxonomy): domain Bacteria; phylum Pseudomonadota; class Alphaproteobacteria; order Thalassobaculales; family Thalassobaculaceae; genus JADHLJ01. Next base: position 3,214 of record JADHLJ010000112.1, read on the forward strand.
GGCCAAGGGTGATGTGCTGTTCGTCTCCAGCGCGTGTCATCCGCAGACCATCGATGTTCTGCAAACCCGCGCGGACCCCGTCGGCATCCAGGTCGTGGTCGGCGACGAGAGCGAGGGTATTGGTGATCAGGCCTTCGCCGTGGTTTTGCAGTACCCCGACACCAATGGCGAGATCAACGACTACGCCGCGTTGTGCGAGGCCGCGCACGCTCAAGGCGCCATGGTCATTGTCGCCGCCGACCTCCTGGCGCTGACGGTGCTGACACCTCCTGGAGAGTGGGGCGCCGATGTGGTGGTCGGGTCGAGCCAACGCTTCGGCGTGCCCATGGGCTTCGGCGGACCGCACGCGGCGTTTTTCGCGACCCGTGATTCCTTCAAACGGACAATTCCGGGCCGGCTAGTCGGCGTGTCCATCGACAGCGCCGGAAACCCCGCCTACCGACTGGCGTTGCAAACCCGCGAACAGCATATTCGCCGCGAGAAGGCGACCAGCAATATTTGCACCGCCCAGGTTCTGCTCGCGGTCATGGCGTCCATGTACGCGGTTTATCATGGCCCGGACGGCCTCGAGAGCATCGCGCGGCGGGTGCACCGTCTGACGGTTATTCTGGCCCAAGGTCTCCGAGAACTCGGTTATGAGGTCGAAACCGATAAGTATTTCGACACGATCGTGGTGCGTACCGACGATTGGACCGGATCGGTGGTCGAGGCGGCCCGGGTTGAGGGCATCAATTTCCGAATCTTCGACAACAAGGTCGGGATCTCGCTGGACGAGACCTGCACGCGCGAGCTGGTTGAATACTTGTGGTCATGGATGGCGTTCGACTCGATGAAACAGATCTCGTTCGACGAGATCGACGCGGCCTGTGATGACGCGCTGCCGGAGAACTTGCGGCGGACGTCGACGTTCCTCACGCACCCGGTTTTCAACTCGCACCATTCCGAGACCCAGATGCTGCGTTATATCCGCCGGCTCTCGGACAAGGATATCGCGCTGGATCGCTCGATGATCCCGCTGGGGTCCTGCACCATGAAACTGAACGCCACGACCGAGATGATCCCGGTTACTTGGCCGGAGTTTTCGGATGTGCATCCCTTCGCGCCGAAGGATCAGGTCGAAGGCTATATCGAGATGATCCGCGAGTTGGAGGAGATGCTCTGTGCCTGCACGGGCTATGCCGCGGTGTCCCTTCAGCCCAATGCCGGAAGCCAGGGTGAGTATGCCGGCCTGTTGATGATCCGTGCCTATCATCGCTCGCGCGGCGAGGGCCAGCGCGATGTGTGCCTCATTCCGAGTTCCGCCCACGGCACCAACCCGGCCTCGGCCGCGATGGCGGGCATGCGCGTGGTCGTGGTGAAATGCGATGAGGACGGCAATGTCGATGTCGGGGATCTGAAGGCCAAGGCGGCGGAACACGCCGACACATTGGCCGCCCTGATGGTCACCTATCCCTCGACCCACGGTGTCTTCGAGGAAGCGATCGGAGAGATCTGCGGCATCGTTCATGACCATGGCGGCCAGGTCTATATGGACGGCGCGAACCTCAACGCCATGGTCGGCCTCTGCCAGCCCGGCCATTTCGGCTCCGATGTTAGCCATCTCAACCTGCACAAAACCTTCTGCATCCCCCATGGCGGCGGTGGGCCGGGCGTCGGACCGGTCGGTGTCGCCGCGCATCTGGCGGCGTTCCTACCGGGGCACCGGTTTGGGCCGTCGCAGGAAACCTCCATCGGCCCGGTGAGCGCGGCGCCCTGGGGCAGCGCGGGTATCCTGCCGATCTCGTGGGCTTATGTGACAATGATGGGCGCCAAGGGCATGCGGGACGCCACGGAGGCCGCGATTCTGAGCGCCAACTATCTGGCGAAACGCCTGGAGGAGCATTATCCGGTGCTTTACACCGGCGCCAACGACACGGTCGCGCATGAATGCATCATCGATCTGCGCCCGATCAAGGACGCGACCGGTGTTAGCGTCGATGACGTGGCCAAGCGGCTGGTGGATTTCGGTTTTCATGCCCCGACCATGTCCTTCCCGGTTGCCGGGACCTTGATGATCGAGCCCACCGAGAGTGAACCCAAGGAGGAACTCGACCGGTTTGTCGACGCCATGGCGGCGATCCGCGAGGAGATCCGGGCCATAGAGCGTGGTGATATTGCCCATGGCGACAGCCCGCTCGCCCACGCGCCGCACACGGCGGCGGTCTTGGCGGGCGATGATTGGGACCGAGCCTATAGTCGCCAGCAGGCCGCGTTCCCCGCCGGCGTCGCCCCGGCGGAAAAATACTGGCCGCCGGTCGCCCGTATCGACAACGTGCATGGCGATCGCAACTTGGTGTGCTCTTGTCCACCGATATCGGACTATGAGGACGCGGCGGACTGAGCGGCTTGTTCTGGCCGCTTGTTGAGCGCGAAAACTCGCGTGTCCCCGGATAGGCCTCTTCGCCTGGCGTCGATCGCGACCGCCGTGCCGCCGTACCGTGCCGGCCAAGTCGAGGTGCGCGAAAAGGCGCGTCAGGCGTTTGGTGGCGGTGACGGCGCCTTGTTTCAGCGCTTGGAGCCGGTCTACGACAATGCCGGCGTTGAAACCCGGTATTTCTCCAGGCCTCTGGACTGGTTCCTGCAGCCGAGGGGCTGGACCATCTCCAACGCTGCTTATCTCGAGGTCGCCGAGGAACTCCTGGTGCGCGCCGCCGAGGAAGCCTTGCAAAAAGCCGGTCTCGGGCCCGATGCCGTCGACACCATCGTCACGGTTTCCAGCACCGGCGTCGCGACGCCGAGCCTGGAGGCGCGATTGCTGAACCGCATCGGTTTCCGCGCCGACGTGAAACGCCTGCCGGTTTTCGGGCTAGGATGTGGCGGCGGCGTATTGGGATTGGCGCGGGCGGCGCAGATGGGAGCGGGCGCCGGTGAGACGGTTCTGCTTCTGGTGGTTGAGCTCTGTAGCCTCACATTCCGTCTTGATGACCTCGCCAAGAGCAACCTTGTGGCCACGGCGCTGTTTGGTGATGGCGCGGCGGCGCTGGTGCTGCGACCAGAGGTCGAGGGGCCGGCGATCCGTTCTTGGGGCGAACATACCTGGCCCGACACGCTCGACGTCATGGGATGGCGGGTGGAGGACCCAGGCCTCGGCGTGATCTTTCAACGGTCGATCCCAGACATCGTCCGGTCGCGGTTTCGGTCCGCGGCGGACGCGTTTCTGGCGCGAAACGACCTCGCGATCCCAGATATCGATCATTTCGTGTGCCATCCCGGCGGCGCGAAAGTCATCGATGCGCTGGAGGAGGCGCTGTCATGCTCCCCGGAGGCCCTGACCGCGACCCGCGAGGCCCTCAGGGATTACGGCAACATGTCCGCCGCCAGCGTGCTATTCGCGTTGGAGCGTGCGCTGAGGGAAAAGCCTTCCGGACGGATGCTCCTGACCGCGCTTGGGCCGGGCTTTTCAGCCGGCTTTTGTCTATTGGAGGCTTAGCGCGATGGAGGGATCTTTCGCCGCCGCCTTGTCCGCATCTTGGACCGTACCCGTCATACTCGCGCTTGTGACGCTTCAAAGATTGGCCGAGCTTTGGTTGGCCAACCGCAACACCAAGGCCCTGCTGGCGAGCGGTGGCCAGGAGCATGGCGCGGCGCATTATCCGCTCTTCGTACTGCTGCATGGGGGCTGGCTTGTTGCGCTATTCGTCTCGGTCTCCGAAGAGATGGTGGTGAGTTGGCCGCTGATCGGTCTGTTCCTGCTACTGCAGTTGGGGCGGGTCCGGGTTATTCGAACCTTGGGCCCGTATTGGACCACCCGCGTGATAACCGTGCCTGACGCCCCGCTAATCACCGATGGTCCCTACCGTTGGGTTCGCCATCCCAATTACCTGGTTGTCGCGTTGGAGATCCCAGTTCTGCCGCTGGCGTTCGGTTTGTGGGAGATCGCGGCGGTTTTCACGGCCTTGAACGTGGCCCTGCTGAGCTATCGCATCCGTTTCGAGGATCGCGTGCTGAGCGAGCGGCGATAGATGCATCCTCTGGGGATGCTCACGCGCGCTGGGGCGGCTATGATGCACGCCAGTACTGGTAGGCTATTGACGAGAGAAGACCATGGCGGATAGCGCGGCGCGGGACCTTGGAAGCTTTGACTATGTGGTTGTCGGCGCGGGAACCGCCGGGTGCCTGCTAGCCAACCGATTGTCCGCCGATCCCAAGAACCGGGTGTTGCTGTTGGAGGCCGGCGGCAAGGATGACTATTTCTGGATCCGAGTACCGGTCGGCTATCTCTTTACGATGAATAATCCGCGCACCGATTGGTGCTTCGAGACCGAGCCCTCCGACGGGTTGAACGGTCGCTCGCTCGGCTATCCCCGGGGCAAGACCTTGGGGGGCTGTTCCTCGATCAACGGCATGATCTATATGCGCGGCCAGGCGCGAGACTATGACCACTGGCGCCAGTTGGGTAACACCGGCTGGGGTTGGGACGACGTGCTGCCGTACTTCAAAAAGACCGAGAACCACGTCGCCGGCGCCGATGAGATGCATGGCGATCAGGGCGAATGGCGGGTGGAAGATCCGCGGATCAAGTGGGAAATTCTTGATGCTTTCCGAGACGCGGCCGCCGAGACCGGCATCCCCAATACCAATGATTTCAATCGCGGCAACAACGAAGGTTGTGGGTATTTCGAGGTCAATCAGAAGCGTGGGGTCCGATGGAGTGCCGCCGATGCGTTTCTGCATCCCGTCACCACACGGCCCAATCTGACCGTCCTGACCAAGGCCCATGTGCGGCAAATACGTTTCGATGGTCGCAAGGTCACCGGGCTGGCCCTTTGGCACGAGGATCAGCCCGCCGAGGCCAAGGTCGAGGGCGAACTGGTGCTCGCGTCGGGCGCGATCGGCTCGCCGCAACTTTTGCAATTGTCTGGTGTCGGGCCTGGTGATTTGCTTCAGGAGCACGGGATACCGCTGGTGGCTGATGTCCCGGGCGTGGGTGAAAACCTTCAGGACCACTTGCAGATGCGCCTGGTCTTCAAGGTCAAGAACACCAAGACCTTGAATCTAAGAGCCAACAGTCTGATTGGCCGCGTTGGCATGGGGATGGAATATTTCCTGTTCAAGCGCGGACCGATGACCATGGCACCCAGCCAGCTCGGGGCCTTCGCCAAATCCGACGAGTCTCGCGAGACACCGAATCTGCAATATCACATCCAGCCACTGTCGACGCCAAAGCTGGGCGATCCGCTGCATCCCTTCGAGGCCTTCACCGCGTCGGTCTGTAACCTGCGCCCCGAAAGCAGGGGGTATGTACGGATCAAGAGCCCGCATCCCCGTGGCCAGCCCGCTATACAGCCGAACTATCTGTCCGATCCCGCCGATCGCAAGGTCGCGGCGGATGCCATTCAGCTAACCCGCAAGATTGTCTCGGCCCCCGCGATGGCACCGTTCGAGCCCGAGGAGTTCCTGCCGGGCCTGCAATTCAAGAGCGATGAGGATCTGGCGCGGGAAGCGGGAAACATTGGGACCACGATCTTCCACCCCGTGGGGACCTGCAAGATGGGGCCGGCGACGGATACTGGCGCGGTGGTCGATGAACGCCTGCGCGTGCATGGCATCGAGGGGCTGCGCGTTATCGATGCTTCGGTGATGCCGACGATCACGTCGGGGAATACCAACGCGCCGACCCTGGTGATCGCCGAGAAGGCCGCCGAAATGATGCTGGTCGACGCGCGGCGATAGCGAATTTGAACGCGGTTATGGCGGCACACTGGCGATGATTTGACATCGACGCGTTCCGGCGGATTGACCGTTCAAAGACCGTCCCGCACTCTCGATTTCTGGCCAGCTGACCAACCGAGGTGACGCGATGTCTCTTTTCCCCTTGCCCAAGGACGTTCAGACCGAGGTTTTCGCCCGAGTACCGGACAAGTTGCGCCGCCCGGGCGCGCGCCCTGCTTGGGCTGGTGCGAATGTGCCAGGCCGGGACGTGGATTGCTTTCTGGAGGGGCCGGCCTTCGATCGCGACGGTAACCTTTATGTGGTCAACATTCCGTTCGGTGAGATCCTCCGGGTAACGCCGTCGGGGGAATGGGACGTGGTCGCGCAATATGATGGCTGGCCGAACGGTTTGAAAATCCACAAGGACGGCTCGCTTTACGTTGCCGATTACAAGATCGGTATCGTGAAGATCGACCCGAAGACCGGATCGGTCGAGACCGTGGTCGATCACCGCTGGTCCGAGAGTTTCCACGGCTGTAACGATCTGCACTTCGCGTCGAACGGTGACATCTATTTCACCGATCAGGGACAAAGCGGCATGCATGAGCCGACCGGTCGGGTCTATCGCTATACGACCGATGGCAAGCTCGACCGGCTGATCGGAAACGGCCCTAGCCCGAACGGTCTGGTTCTAAATCCCGAGGAATCAGTGCTCTATGTCGGCATGACCCGGGGCAATGCCGCGTGGCGCGTGCCCCTGTTACCGGACGGGACGACGACAAAGGTGAGTATCTTCATCCAGCTGTCGGGCGGCTATGGCGGTCCGGATGGACTGGCGATGGATGCCAAGGGGGGCTTGCTGATCTGTCACGCGGGGCTCGGGACGGTCTGGCATTTTGACCATCTCGGCCAACCGGCGCATCGGATCCGTTCTTGCGAGGGATTGATGACAACGAACATGGCGTTCGGCGGGCCGGACAATAAGTCGGTCTTCATCACCGAATCCGCGTCCGGCACGATCCTGCGCGCGGAGCTTCCGGTCGCGGGGCAACCGATGTTCGCGCACCAGGATTAGACGGTTCCTGGCGTCACGGAATTGGTACGATCATGCAAGTCGTGTTGGCGTGCGCGTATAGTTTTCCATCGGCGTCGACAATTCGCCCGTCGGCGGTGGCGATCCTGCGTCCTTGGTGAATGATAGAGCCTTCCGCCGTCAACTCGCCGACGTCAGCCGTAATCGCGCGAACGAGGTTGACCTTCAACTCCAGGGTCAGGTTCCCCGTGCCGGGTTTGCACACCGTGTGTATGGCGCATCCCATGGCGCTATCCAGCAGGGTGGAGGCGTAGCCGCCATGCGCCACGCCCATGGGGTTGTAATGTTGCGGGCCCGGCATGCTTTTATAGACAACCCGGCCTTCGGAAACCTCGGCGATCCGGGCGCCGATCAGGTTTAGAAAGGGGGCGTTCGGCTCCTCACCGCTCATTATTCGGCGGAACAGGTCAAGCCCGCTTATGGAGCGAAGGGTCTCCCGAGCGGGAAGGGCGAAGTCTTGTTTGGTCATGGCGGTAATCCGTAGGTCAGGCGCGTTGCCGACAAGTGACGATTCGAGCTCGGTACGTCAAGACCACACTGACGTGATTCATAAATAAGTATTGTGTGTTTTGGAAATATCTCATACTATATATAGCGATTCGGTATGTTGATCATATCCCCTTTCGAGATGCCGGGTCGATGTTTTGGCCATCTGGCCGATGGTCGAAGCGTGCGGTGACGCGCCACGGCGCTCACCGGGAGCGGACCTCTCCCATCCCCGCTCCCAAACCCTGTGAAGCTCCTGAGGGCGAATCCTCTGTCGTCCTAACCTGGGGTGCGCCGAGGACCGGCGCACCCTTTTTTCGCTGATATAATGATCCTCCGATATAGGCATCGCGCTATGGCCCCGCCCGGTCGGACTGTCTATGCTTAGGCCAGTGAAATTACCTATGGAGATCCAGAGCATGGCCGGAACGATCGACACGCGTCTCGCGGAACTTGGCATTGAACTGCCCGAGGCGGCGGCGCCGGCGGCGAACTACATCCCCTATGTCATCACCGGAAACCTGATCATGGTATCAGGCCAAATTCCGATGGTCGGCGGCAAGATCGAGGGGGTAGGCAAGGTTGGCCAGGATGTATCGACCGAGGATGCCGCGGGGATCGCTCGCATTTGCGCGCTGAACCTGATCGCCCAAGCCCGGGCGGCTTGCGGCGGGGATCTCGACAAGATTGCCCGGGTGGTAAAGCTCGGCGGTTTCGTGAACTGTGTCGATGGTTACACCGAACAGCCGGAAGTGGTGAACGGCGCGTCGAATTTGATGGTCGAGGTGTTTGGCGATGCTGGTCGGCACTCCCGCTTCGCGGTCGGCGCCAACGCCCTGCCACGCGGCGTTGCCGTCGAGGTCGAGGGAATCTTCGAACTCAAGTAGCCTCGCCATCACGCGGGATTGGACGATAGCGCATGCCCGACGGGAGCGAGGGAGCCGAGGCAACGGTTAGGCTGGCGAAGTCGATCAGCGACGTGCCGGCCGAGCATTGGGATGCTTGCGCGGGGCCGGGCAATCCGTTTCTGTCGCACGCCTTCCTGCTCTCGCTTGAGGAGTCGGAATCGGTTTGTCCACGTACTGGCTGGCTTCCGCAGCATCTGCTCTATGAGAACGACCAAGGAGAATTGCTTGGGGCGGCGCCGCTGTACCTGAAGGGGCATTCCCACGGCGAGTATGTGTTCGATTGGGGATGGGCGGATGCCTTTGAAAGGGCCGGAGGTAAGTACTATCCTAAACTTCTTTCCGCGGTCCCCTTCACGCCGGTAACCTGCCGAAAACTGCTCATTCGTCCCGATGCCGACCCGATCCGAACCGCCGAGATCTTGGCGGGCGGTCTGATCGGCGTGACGGACCAACACGCGGTTTCTTCCTTGCATGTCAATTTCCCGCCGGAAGAAGAATCCGCTCTTTTGGAGGAGATGGGGTTCCTGCGGCGTCGGGCCTTGCAATACCACTGGGAGAATCGCGGCTACGAGAGTTTCGACGATTTCCTCGGGGATCTAAGCTCTCGCAAGCGCAAATCGATCCGCAAGGAGCGCCGCGAGGCCGCCGAGCATGGCGTCGAAATCAAGATGCTGACTGGCGACGCGATTGAGCCCCGGCACTGGGACGCGTTCTATCGCTTCTATATGGACACCTCGGATAGAAAATGGGGGTCGGCCTATCTCAATCGGGAGTTTTTCGCACTGCTCGGAGAGCGTATGGCGGACAGGGTGCTGTTGGTCATGGCCGAATACGAAGGGCATTTGGTCGGTGGCGCGCTGAACCTGATCGGCGAGGACACATTGTATGGCCGCAACTGGGGCTGTGTCGCGGACTTCAAGTTCTTGCATTTCGAGGCCTGCTATTACCGGGCGATCGACTTCGCAATCGAGCGGGGCTTGGCCAAGGTCGAGG